>DYNO01000032.1 GCA_020721025.1 Thiomargarita sp.
TGGGTTATAGACCTGTTTCACTTGGTATTAAAGATTTCAAATCGGTTCTATACTGATATGGAACATGCCAGAAAATGTGCCGAACGCTTGCGCCAATTGATTGCTACAACGCCAATTACCCAAGATAATCAAACCATTTCTATCACCACCAGCATTGGAGTTTCAATTTTACAAGAAAACGATCCTTGTGCGGATACAGCATTAGTTCGGGCGGATAATGCCCTTTACTGTGCTAAAAAAGCAGGGCGTAATCGTATTCATGTCACTATTTGAGTCTGTCGTTTTGAAAAACCTCACCGTTACTCAATGTTGAACACTTCTTGCAAGAACCTGATACTGCGAAATGATTTAAATCGTTGACTTTAGTTAAGCAAGAAATTCTATGAAGTCCTAAACCATAACTATCTATCCACTTCTGGGGGACATGCGTCCAAAGAAAACATAATCTGAGCGATATCTTCAACTCGTTGCCCAATACACAATTTTTCAAGCACTTGAACTGCGTGCATACTTGAGGGTCCACGCACATGCACTCGCCAAGGTTTTGCAGTACCATTTGACACAGCGTAAAAAGCCAGTTCCCCTTTGGAAGATTCCGTCCGAGCGTATGCGTCACCTTCAGGAATGTTCCACGCCAACGGATTCGGCAAATGACAACGACGAACCGCACCCTTGATAACATGGAGCTTTTCAATAACTTGTCGTAAAATTCGGATGGATTGAATTAACTCCGCCCGTCGCACCAACATTCGAGCGAACACATCGCCGCCTTGTTCAATGGGAATATCAAATTCCAATTGTTCATACACCAGATAAGGATCATTACGTCGTACATCATAAGGCAAACCGCAGGCACGCAAATTGGGACCAGTCACCCCCCATTCAAGTGCTTGTTCTTGAGTCATTTTACCGACATTTTTCCCTCGTTGCTGCACCACTGGATTATCGAAAAATAAATCTTCATATTCCGGTAGTCGTGCGTCCAAATAATCCAATAGCTGACTCAATCGGGCTAAAAATCCGTCAGGTAAATCCCGTCTCACCCCGCCCGGCGTAACGTACATGTGATACACCCGAGCCCCTGTAACCTCTTCAAACAAATCTAAAATACGGTCACGATCACTCACCCCCCAAAACATATTGCTATATTGCCCAATGGTTGCGGCATTACCGCCAAAGGTGAAAATATGGGCACAGATACGGGACATTTCTAACATCATCACTCGAATCCATTGGGCGCGTTCAGGAACCTCCAAACCTCCCAACATTTCTACCACGCGTGCATAAGTTTCTTCCATTGGCACAGGGTCTGGCACACAAATACGCGGCACCAACGCCACATTTTGTATCCACAAACGCTCTTCCATTAACTTTTCAAAACCGCGATGTAAATATCCACCATCCGCGGTAATCTTGACCACTTGGTCACCGTTGAGCCGGACTTTTAACGCATAATTTCCCTCAATCCCAGGATGATTAGGACCAAAATACAATTCAAATTCATGACTTGCTAGTTGTTCTGTGGGACGATAGTTTTCTGAATACATGGGCGAGAAACCACGGGTAGATTAATAATAAAGTGATATGAAAAGGGATTAATAAACCTCTTGCCCACGTTGTTTTGACCTGCCAACCCCGTGAGATGATTGATTTGAATTGTGGCTTGTTCAATCTTGCCAAAATTTTCGATGTCTAGCTTAAATTTCATGATGTTAAAATCAGATAGTGGGAATAAAATCAAGTGACACAGCTTTTAATTGTAACACATTGATAATCACTTTTTTCACCAATTCAACTTGTTTGCGATTTAAGTTCTCTAAATTGAATGGCTTATCTACTCAGGAGTTACGCAGTTCAAAACTTGAATTTTCAATCGGTTGTCTGAACCAAAACTTGTTTCATGCTCATCATCATAATTGAAGATCGCTTATGGGAATCGAGGTTATGGATAAAGTTGAAGTTCAGACAGGACAATTTACGGTTTTAGGGTTTCCAATTGTTTTTGCAATTCCAGTAATTTGGTGTCTTGTGGATTGATTTGTAAACCTTTTTCGACCATATTCTTGCTAATCTCTAGCCGTTTTTCCCGCTTGGTTTTTAACGCCAATTTGTAATATTCCCGCGCCAAATTTTTCAGCCCGGTTTGTGCTTGAGGATGATTGGGGATAATTTTCAAAATCTTTTGGTAGGTATCGAACACATTGTTATTCGCCGGTGTCAGGTACAATTTATCCGCCAGTTGTTTTTTTGCCTTGTTTAATAATTCGTTGACAACTTGTTCGAGACAAGATTTTGTTGTTTTGTGCTCTGGTACCAATTGGGCGATTTCCTTACAGGTACTGTACGCACTATTGTTCTCTGGGGTCAGTACGTTATTACTCTTGATCTGTTTTTTTGCTCGTTCTTCAAAGCCTTGCAAGATACTGTCAAGCAATTTTTGCGTGTCGGGATGGACAGGCACCAACTCTTTCATTTTTTCATAGAGTTGATAGGCATTTCCCTTTGCAGGTGAGGTCAGTTTATCTTGTTGAGTTAATTTTAATCCTTGTTCGTAATGCCACAAGGCAATCGCATCTAAAATCTGGGCGGACTCCGCGGGCGCGATTTTGACCAAGGCTTGATACGTTTCATACGCATTGTCACCAGCGGGTAAGGTGAGACGGGTGCGGGAAATTTGTTCCTTGGCGCGGGCTAATAATTCCTCCTTGGTTGCTGGAGTTGCTGGAGTGGCAGCGGGCGGGGTGGGGGGCGTGACTGCCTTGGTTTGCAACACCGGCGCGGGCTTGATTTCTTTCACTTCGGTGGATTTATCCGCAGGAGGTGAATTTTCCGGCTTGACTGGCGTGGTGGTTAGCGTAGGCTTTTCGGTCGTTTTGTTGACCTGTTCCGCTTCTGTGGGTTGTGCAGCCGGGGACGTGACCGTTGCTACAGGCTGTATATTTTGCTCGTGCGAGGGGGGCACCGTAGATTGTGCTTGTGGCGGGGTGTAAAAATACCATCCCAATCCACCTAACAATCCCACGACTAACACGCTGAATGCGAATGGTGCTTTGGAGCTGGCACGATGAGTGTGCGCAATTTCCATGCGATCTTGTAATACGCTATCTGTGGGTGATTTAAGGTGTAATTTAATGTTGCTCATGAGTAAAATATCCGAATTACGTGTGATAAAATTGTCTGAGTTTCAATGCTCGCTCACTTGCTTCTCTGAAAGGAGTTTTCATGTCCCTGATTCGTCCATTTGCAGGATTGCGTCCCTCACCGGAACTTGCTGCCCAAGTCATTGCTCCCCCTTATGATGTTTTGAGCAGCGAGGAAGCGCGTCAACGGGCTCAGAATAAGCCTTATAGTTTTTTGCACATCTCGAAACCTGAAATCGATCTAGACCCTAATATTTCTGCGTATGACCTGCGAGTCTATGCCAAGGGTGCGCAAAGTTTACAACACTTAATTGCACAACACATCCTACAGCAAGATACACAGCCATATTATTATTTATACCGACTCGTCATGGGAGAACATCAGCAAACTGGGATTGTTGCCGTCACCAATGTTGCAGATTATGATACTAATCGCATTCGGAAGCATGAGTTTACTCGTCCCGACAAAGAAGATGACCGAGTTCGCCATATTGATGTGTTGAACGCGCAAACTGGACCGGTGTTTTTAACCTATCCGCATCATGCAGTGATTGATGATTTGGTGGCAAGATTAACCGCACTCCCGCCAGTGGTGGATGTGACTGCGGATGATGGGATTGTGCATACGCTGTGGATTGTGGAGAATTCGAGCGATATTGCATTGATTACACAAACATTTGATCAGATGCCTAATTTATATATTGCGGACGGACATCATCGCTCGGCAGCAGCTTCACGAGTGGCAGCACAACGTAAAGCAATGAATTCTAAGCATACAGGTGAAGAGAATTATAATTATTTTCTCAGTGTCGTTTTTCCTGATAATCAGATGAAAATTTTGGATTATAACCGGGTCATTCAAGACTTAAATCATCTAACTCCCGAACAATTTTTGCGAGCAACGGGTAAAGATTTTGTTGTTGAATCCAGTCCTCATCCCGTAAAACCACAGCGAGCAGGTGAATTTGGGATGTATTTGGCGCAGCAATGGTATCGCTTAACGATTCATGCCGAGAAAATTCCCACTGATCCCGTCGCAAGTTTAGACGTAAGTTTGTTGGCAGAGCATTTAATTGCACCGATTTTAGGCATTACGGACCCGCGCCGCGACAAACGTATTGATTTTGTTGGTGGAATCCGGGGGTTGGCAGAATTAGAAAAACGGGTGAACAGTGGCGAAATGGCGGTGGCTTTTGCCCTTCATCCGACCAGTTTGGCAGCATTGATGGCGGTGGCGGATGTGGGACAGGTGATGCCTCCGAAATCAACGTGGTTTGAACCAAAACTAGCCGATGGCATGGTATCGCATTTGTTGTAGTTGTTTTTATTTCACCTCAATGTCGTCAAATAAAGGCATTATCAAAGTGATAGGAGTTACGCAGTTCAAATCTAATTTTTAATTGATTTAACAAGCTAATATTTTGATCTATTTTTTGATATTTGAGTAAAATCAATTAAATGACGTTTCAACTGTGTAACTTCTATTCTATAAAAATCGTGTCATTTGAGTAATCCAAAAAATCCGTAATCGTGAAGAATTAAACTGATTGTGTGTAGAATAGGGGACATCGTGTGTAATTTTCATTCTAAATTATATGTATTTATGCACCATAATTTTTCCGTTCAACTTATTATTCCTCATGCGTTCAACTCTACAAAAACTCACCCCTGCTCAAATCGATTCTCTCAACTTGTTATTTTTAGCGAGTCGGGCTCCGCGTATCACCGATACTATTCCTCCGTTAGATATAGAAATTGGGGTACATCCACGTTATAACTATGAATTATTTAAAGTTATCGAATCATTGGGAATTAAGATGACTTCCTGTGATAACTTAGATGAATTTCTCAAAGTGGCTCCTCGGCATAACTATGTTTTTACGATCTATAATCGCGCCCCGTTTCGCAATTCAGAAGTCTTTGTCTCGACCCTGTGCGAATCTTTTCATCTCCCTTATTTGGGCGCGCCCCCCAATATTCGGGCATTGGCAGAAGATAAATATTTTACGAAATTGATTGCCTCTGCCTTACAAATCCCTGTGACTCCAAGTAAAACCTATCATTATCTTGAAGATACAAGCACACCGCCAGAATTTGCCGGACCTTATTTTATTAAACCGCGTTTTGGTGCTGCTTCAGAAGGTATTTCCGTGCAATCAATACAAGACTCGTGGGGTAACGCGCGTCCGCAAGTGGAAAACCTATTGGCGCAAGGTAAAGATTGCTGCCTAGTAGAACAATGTATCGCAGGAACGGATATTACTGTGTCCATTTTAGGGGGCAACCCGCCAATCATCTTGCCCGCGGCGGAAGAGATTTCTGAATTACCGTTTGGAATTTCGACTTTTCGTCAAAAACGTTTGTTAGAACAGGGCAGACAACGACGGATGCTTGAAGAACCGCATTTAAACGCACAATTAATTGAATATGCACAAAGATTTTATCCACACGTCCGCCCATTTGACTATATTCGCATGGATTTTCGCTTAGACACCCATCGACAACAACTTTTCCTGTTAGAATTCAATCTTGGATGTAACTTAGGCTCCCACGCCGCGATTGCTCAATCTGCCCAACATGTTGGAATTTCTCAAGCAGATTTACTCAATCATCTAATTAGTTACAGCCTGCAACGTCAAGCCAAAGGAAGCGGTGAAAAATCATGAATACTATTGTTGCCAAAGCCAGTGCAATTCGTTTAGTGGTGTTTGATGTTGATGGGGTACTTACCGATGGCAGTTTGTATTTAGGCGACGAAGGCGAAGAATATAAAGCCTTTTATTCGCGTGATGGATTGGGAATGGATATATTGCAAAAAACGGGTGTACAAATCGGTATCATTACAGGACGCACTTCACAAGTAGTACAATATCGGATGCAAAGTTTGGGGATCAAACAAATTATGCAAGGTGTGACAGATAAACTACCCGCGTTTATGCAAATGTGTCAAGAGCTGGCGTTAGAAACAACCCAAGTAGCCTATGTTGGCGATGATCTGATTGATATTCCTGTATTAAAATGCGCCGGTCTCTCGATTGCGGTTGCCGATGCCCATCCCAGTATTTTCCCTTATGTGCATTGGCGAACTGAAGCAAACGGGGGACGAGGCGTAGCACGGGAAGTATGTGAACTGATCATGCGAGCGCAAGGAACACTCAAGACACAACTGCAACGGTTTGGCGTGGAACTTACTGATTAAAAATCGAAATATCTCTTATGGCAAACTCATCTCGACAATTACGTGGTACAGACGAAACATTTTTGCAGTTAATGCAATTGAGTGGGGCAGGTTTATTAAAATTAGCGGGGTTTCCTGCGGAGATAGCCGAACATTACGAATTTCGAGCGGTGGAATTTAAAGAAAAACAACTGCAACGTCCCGATGTGGAAGGAATTCCTGTTTTAGAAACGATGAATACCCGAGTAACGATAGAATTTCAAGGTTACACAGATAAATATATTCGCTATCGCACTTTAAACAGTATGTTGCAAATTTGTCTGAAAAGTCGAGATGAGAAGCCGGTTATCGGAATCATTGTTTATACTGAAAAACGCTACCAAACCGCTGCGTTGGCTTTGGATAAATTGATTCCCGTTTTGGAAAAAGAAAGTCGTTTAATTCAAGAACTAATTTTAACAGATTACAGCGAAGCAGAGTTATTGGCGGTTGATCCCCGTTTGATTGTATTGGCACCGTTTACCGTGTCACCGAAGTTAGACAAAGCGATATTAAAACAGAAAGTTGTACAATGGCGAGACCACATTGACAAATGTTATCCCGCGACGGAAGAATTGAGCGAAGCATTAAATATCATTGGCTTATTGTTACTGAACCGATTTCGTGATTTAAGTCATCAGGAGATTATCGACATGTTAAATTTAGATTTAATGCAAAGTCGTGCCGGACGTGAAATTTATCAGATGGGACAGACAGAAGGCGAACAGCGGGGCGAACAGCGGGGCGAACAGAGAGGCGAACAGCGGGGCAAACAAGCCGGTCTCGCGGAAGGCAAACAAGCCGGTCTCGCGGAAGGCAAACAAGCCGGTTTGATAGAAGGTGAACGTCTGGTAGTAACTCGTTTATTAGAAAGACGCTTTGGAAAATTACCAGTCACTTTACAAGCCCGGTTAGAACAAGCTACGTTAATCGAGTTAGAACAATGGAGTGTCGATCTGTTGACCGCTACTTGCTTCGAGGACATTTTCAAAACACAGTAAAATCGCGCTTAAAAACATAATTTTTGACAATTTATTTCATGACCGAGCACGTATAATGCCTAAAGAATTTAGCAGAACTCGCCGCGTGGGTGAGTTGATACAACATGAATTAGCAGTGATTTTGCAACGTGAAGTAAGCAGCAAACAATTTGGAATGTTAACAATTTCTCAAGTTGAAGTGATGCCGGACTATAAGACCGCGCGAGTATTTATTAGTATTTTGGGCAATGATAATTCTCCTGAGCAAGCCATTCGACATTTAAATAATCATGCCAGTATGTTACGTCATCATCTCTCGCAGCAGGTCAATTTACGCACCACACCGCGTTTGATATTTAAATACGATAATTCCATTGAATATGGCAGTCGATTGTCCGCGTTGATCGATTCCGCCATCAAAAAATCAGATTAATGATATGTTACGCCAAATCCGCACCCTTGCAATATATGTCATTCAAGAAGCCTTACTGACGCGTTTTTTTGCCGTGATTTTGATATTATTATTGCTCGGATTTGGATTGACTGCCTTTCTGGGACAAGTCGCCATCATCGAACGTCAAAATATCCAATGCAGTTTATTAGCCGCATTCTTGCGTTTAAGCGCGGTGTATGCCGTGAGTTTATTCGTCATCACCAGCATGGTGCGAGAATTCAATGGACACATGTTATTTTTATGGTTGTCTTTACCATTGCGTCGTAGTGTATATTTTATTGGCAAGTTAGTAGGATTCACGCTCGTATTCAGTTGCGTCGCATTGATTTTCAGCCTTGCCCTCTTGATTTACGCGCCTTATCAACAGGTGAGTTTGTGGGGATTATCATTGTGGTGTGAATTACTCATCGTCACCTGTGTCAGTTTTCTCTGCGTCCTCACCTTGCATCAGATGTTACAAGCCTTCAGTGCAGTGGTCGGATTTTACATTGTCGCACGCAGTATCGAGGCAATTCAATTGATGGCACAAAGTCCACTCAACTCCCAAAATTTATGGCAAGATCAACTGGTTGATGGACTGATTCAACTGCTCGCCATGCTCTTGCCGAATTTAGAACGCTTTACACAAACCGGTTGGCTAGTTTATCATAGTGGTAATTTTAATGATTTGATAATGATAACCGAACAGACGGCTGTTTACGTGTTCTTATTGATGATAATGAGTTTATTTGATTTATATCGGAAAAATTTATGATGTCGCGAGAGCGTAACTTGGCAACAGTCCCATTTTGGATTAAAGGATTGTTGGGGATTGCCCTAGTAATGCAACTGATATGGCATCAATATACCCCATCGCCTCGTGTGTCCATCAAGGAATTAACGCCCCCGCCCTCACTGGAGATTGTGAAAAGTTTAAGTTTGGGTGATCCAATCAGTACCGCAAAGGTGTTGATGTTGTGGTTGCAAGCCTTTGATAATCAAAGTGGACAATTTCTATCCAACAAACAACTCAATTATCAAGCACTCGAATTATGGTTAGAGCGGATTTTACAACTCGATCCTCGCGCCCAATATCCGATGTTAGCCGCCAGTTATCAATACGCGCATGTCCGTGATGACCCAAAGCGACAGCGACAAATGTTAGAGTTTGTCTATCAACAGTTTTTTGCCGACCCTGAACATCGTTGGATGTGGTTAGCACATGTCGCTATTTTAGCAAAACATCGTTTAAAAGATTTACAATTAGCACTAAAGTACGCACAAGCGATTACCGAGCATGCCACGCCAAATATGCCCCGTTGGGCGCAGGAAATGCAAATTTTTATCTTAGAAGATATGGGAGAGTTGGAACGGGCACAGTTGGTTATTGGTGGAATGCTGACCAAGGGTAATCTTACAGATGCCAATGAGATTGCATTTTTAGCCAAAAAATTAGAAGAACTTGAGCAAAAATCTCAGACAGTTAAACAAGAACTACAAAAATAATCATGGATTTTTACGGATATTTTGAATTGCACCGATTTTTCTGAATTTGCTCTATTATCTGAATATGAAATCAGTAAAATCCTCAAATCTGTTTTTGAATCTGTATTGCGAGGTGTCAAATGAAACAACAACAAGGATTTACATTAGTTGAAATTGCGATTGTGTTAGTAATCATTGGATTACTGCTCGGAGGTGTCCTTAAGGGACAAGAAATTATCACCAATGCCAAAGTGAAAAATTTAGAAAACTCAGTCGATGGATTGGCAGCCGCAATTTACAGCTATCAGGATCGTTATCGAGCTTATCCGGGCGATGATAGCCGGGCGAAACGTTTTCCCGCAGTTAATAAAATTGGAAACGACAACGGTATGATTGAAGGCACTTTTAACGATTCAGGAGATTCGGTAGAAAGTAGTTTATTATGGTTACATCTCCGTAATTCTGGGCTAGTTTCTGGCGAAATCGCTGAAGGAAATTCAGCCGCGTATAGTAAACCACGCAATGCGTTTGGTGGAGTGACCGGAGCCGCAACCAGCGGGGCAACAGGGGGAGCGATTTCTGTGCAAAAGGTTATAGGCACATACATTGGCTTTACCAATATTCCCAATCCCATTGCAATTATTTTGGAAACGCGGGCAGACGAAGGTGCTGTTGATAAAGGCTCGATCCAAAGTGACAAAGCTGATTATAAGACTTCAACCAGTTTACATCAACTTTACTTTGCGATCTAATGTAAGAATTAACAGGATGTGATCGCAAATATTCTGTTAATTCTCGCCAATAATAATATTGAAATCATACTGTTACCGAGCAGCGTTTCAATCTCGATTGAGCGTTAAATCTTGCTTGATTCGCACGCAACCTGAGCATCGCTTGCTACTTGGAAAGAAACGATTGGCAATGACTACAACACAATTGCGTAACTTTGCTTTGTATTCAATCAGTTGTCGCAACATTCCAAATCTAACATCTGCAATCGCTCTGCTCAGTTTTCTGTTTTTGATCATTCCTTTCATGTTCAAATCTTCAATCACAATTCTTCGGTGTTAATCGCTCAAATTTTCCGAGTAATTTTCCACATCTTGATCGCCCAATCTCCCCTTGATCTGCTATTTCGCACCGCATCACTTGATCGGCTACTCCTGTTTTTGCACTAAATTAAACGTTAAATAACTTAAATCTTCTTTAAATTCTTCACCATAGTGAATTGTTAAGATAATGATAATCTGCGTGAAATATTTGAAAGTGAATCTTTGAGATTTACACAATCTCACTAATGTGCTATTTTACTTCAAAATTATCACTCAAGCATTAAACATCGTGTCAAAAAACTACTTGTCATTACTGTCACTTGATGGTTGCAGTCGGTTACAATTTGGAAAATCCGTAAGACCTGTGCAATACTTGGGCAACTTAGAAAATATCTTGTCACAACGTTCTAATTAACCAGTTATTTTTATCTGAAAACTACTTAAAGAGATTGAAGTTTATGTGGGGAAACAACAAAAGAAAAAAAATTACCATCAATTCGTTGATTGGACCCGGTACCGAAATTCGCGGCAACGTGGTGTTTTCTGGTGGGTTACATATTGATGGCAAGATTGAAGGTAATGTATTTGCTGCCGAAGATGCCACCACTGCCATCTTAACACTGAGCGAACAAGGGTCTATCAAGGGTGAAGTCCGAGTGCCGCATCTGATTTTAAACGGCATTGTCGTGGGGAATGTATATGCGTCTGAAAAAGCAGAATTAGAAGTCAATGCGCGTATCAATGGAAATTTGTATTATAATCTGATAGAAATGGCGATGGGGGCAGAAGTCAACGGCAATCTGATTCGTACCACCGACATGCCACCGATGTTTGTGGAAACACCGCCAACTCGTCCCCCGCTCGCCAAGGAAAATAGCAAACCACCCCGACCTCTGCCTGTGGATAAAGCAGCCATTCCACCTGCAACAGAGGGGAAGGGAATTAAAGAACCTAAACCGAAGGGTTAATCATGAAACTTTTGCAACTATTGAGCTTATTGTATTTAACTTGGTCAATTTCTGTCTTCGCCCTGCCTCAAGATGACTATCCCGCGCCACCCGCTGGAGTCGAATGGGGATGGCAAGCAGAAGTCTTGTTTAAAATCAACAGTGCCAAATTACGCACCGAAGATCGTCCTACGTTGAACCAACTGGCGAACATAATGTTATCAAACCCAGAAATCAGCTTGCTCATCACCGGACATGCCGACAAAACTGGAAATTTAGCGTTGAATCAAAAACTCAGTCATCAACGGGTTAACGCGGTACGCAGTTACTTGATTAAAAAAGGGATTGCTTCTACTCGAATCACGATGCAAAGTTTGGGTGAACAACGTCCCGTAGCGAATGATGCGTGTACGGAAGATAGAATTCGTAACCGGCGGGCTGATTTAGCTTTTTTTCCTACCGGTTCCGCGCCACCCGTCTCGCGCGCCGTTCATGCCGATGAAAGCCCCGAACCCGGTGAGTGTGAAGAAGCCCGGGAAGATGCCCGTCCGTAATTTATCAGTTTTTCCTCATCTCATTATTTATCAAAGATTTTCCAGATGTCAGACATTTGGGAAATCTTCACTCCAAAGGAAAGCAGTATGACCGAATCCAATGAAGACTCAAAACAAGATTGGCAAGAATCCAAGAAAACGACTGAAATTGCAGCATTTATTGCTGGCGGGGGCGTGTTGAGCAGTGGTGCGGTGGTCGCGGGCAGTACCGCAATTGGCGTAGGTTTATTACCCGTAGCGGCATTGGGCATGGTGGTGGGTTTGGCAGCCTACGGCGTGAAACAGGCATTATTTTTTGATGTAAAATCTCCTCCAACCACATCAGAAATTGATAAATCGGCAACCAGTCAAGACAATGAGGTAATGGTGAATAAGGTCGTAGTTAATACCGCAGCAGATATGCCAACTGATTGATTATTTAAATATTTCTATCACAGATTAAGCAAAACTCCTCATCAACATGATGCAGTCATTTTAAAGAATCTTATGGATATTAACTCACTTCTCGCCCACGCCCAACAAGACATCAAATCAAGCCAAGAATTAGCCGATTTAGAACAAGTGCGGGTCAAATTTCTGGGTAAAAAAGGCTTGCTGACCGAGCAGTTGAAACAATTAGGCACTTTACCCGCAGCAGAACGTCCGACGGCGGGACAACGCATTAACGAAGTGAAACAACAGGTACAAGACGCGATTGAAACCCGGCGTGAGGCATTGGCGCAGGAACAATTGGAGGCAAAACTTGCCAGTGAAACGTTGGATGTCACCTTGCCGGGGCGTGGGCAGGGCGTGGGCGGCTTACATCCGATTACCCAAACAATGCAACGGATTCAACATCTCTTTGCCCAAGTGGGATTTACCATTGAACAGGGTCCCGAAGTTGAAGATGATTATCATAACTTTACCGCGCTAAACATTCCCGAACAACACCCAGCGCGCACCATGCACGATACTTTTTACTTCGATGAACATACCCTGTTGCGAACCCACACATCTCCCGTGCAAATTCGAGTGATGGAAAACAATCCGCCGCCGTTCAAATTCATCGCGCCCGGTCGAGTGTATCGCTGTGATTCTGACGTGACGCATACGCCCATGTTTCACCAAGTCGAAGGTTTAATGGTTGATACTGATGTGTGTTTCATGGATTTGAAAGGTATTTTGCGCGACTTTCTCCAAAAGTTTTTCGAGCGAGATTTGGCGGTACGTTTTCGTCCGTCATATTTTCCATTTACCGAACCGTCGGCGGAAGTCGATGTGCAATGCGTGGTTTGCGAAGGAAAAGGTTGTCGCATCTGCAAACAAACCGGGTGGTTAGAAGTGCTCGGTTGTGGCATGGTGCATCCCAATGTTTTTGCACAAATTGGCATTGATAACGAACAATACACCGGTTTTGCATTTGGCATGGGTGTGGAACGTTTGGCGATGCTGCGTTACCGTGTCCCTGATTTACGAATGTTTTTTGAAAATGATTTGCGATTTTTAAGACAGTTCAATTAAAACAAGAAGTTCTCCTCATTCCATTTGCCACGTTATTTTTTAACTTCTGGCATTGGAGTGAGACATTTTTTCACTGAGCAAAACTCATCGCAAACCATATAGTGCAGACCGTTCCAAAATTATATTTTAATATCAATTAGTTATCGAATAAAATTCTAAAATTTCTGACTTGTAAATTATTGATTTTACATAACCAAAAATCCAAGAAATTTCCACCTCTCCGAGCGCACCATGACCACGCAAAATGAACTGATTGAATTGTATTTAAACGATGAAACCAAGTTGTTGCAAGATTGGTATCAACAGCAGCAATTACAACAACATCCAGATTTAGAACCGATTGCCATTTTTCCGACGGTGGAAGAATTGCAAGGAATGGCGCAACAGTGGTTAAAAACCTTGTATCGCAAACACAGCTCTCTTCTCCAAAAAGTATTTTGTCAGAAGTTACATACGGGCGAAAGTGCGTGTGCATGGTGGCGGCGGATTCGTCAGAAAAGCGAATTTTATCAAGATTTAATCATTGCAATCGCAGAGGAACTGAGCTTATCACGCTTATTGGAAACTCGTTATGTCGTGGTGACAGCGACGTTGGTTGTGATGAGCCACTTTTTGGATTCGGTGTGCGAAGAGGTTGATTGCAATAATTAGTTTAAACTGTCATATCATTGAGTGGGTTATAGATAGTTAAATCTGCTATCTTCTCAAAATCTATATGATTCGCAGTGGCTAGAGGTAAATTGTGTTCTAAACAAGTTGCTGCAATGAGGACATCACCTACAGACATTTTGCGCTGTTGGCGTAAGTTGATAGCAATTTCAAGGGTTGCTTCTGTCATCATTAACATTTCTAAACTATCTAAAATGGTTGCAATCGCTTGTTTTTCAACTTCCTGTAGGCGCGGATAGCCCAATGTTTCAAGCCGAGTGATGGCAGAATAATGAGAAGCGTTTTTAATCAACCAACGATGTAACTTGATGTAAGCAGGTTGAGTGGCATAGATGATTAAGTTGCTGTCAATCAACATATTCTCTACCCAGCAACGGACGATCTTGACGTTGTTCTCGTTGCCAAGCCACTGGGTCAGCGATATCAGCAAAAGGATTTAATGCCGTTGCTTGAGTGAGTGCTGCCGCTAACCGTTCTTGACGCTCTTGTACTGAAATAGATTCACGTTGTCCGCGAGTTTTGGATTCAAGATAAATTGCGTAGTTTAGGAGTTCTGCTTGTAATTGCAATGGTAAGGCAGCCGCATGTTGTTGAACTTGATGTAATAATGTAGTCATCGTATTATCTTGGTGAATTGGTAATTCCAAATTATATTTCAAAGTGGAGCGAACATGACGACTGCCCCTGCTGTGAATCACTTGTTGGAGCGCGCCGTTGTTAAAGTGTTGATTAATGACACGTTCAAGGGAACATGTTTTTTTATTTCCCCGGATTACGTGTTGACTGCGTATCATTGTTTAAATACATTGGTGGATGGTCAGAATATTTACGTTGAAAATCAGACCTATGGACGAATGCGGGTGCTGTTGGAACGGGAGAAATCCTTGCCGGATCCAAAGCAGGATATAGCGGTGTTGCAGTTGGTTGATAAGGAAGTGGCTGATTTTCTGCCCTTGGGTGTGGTGAATGAAACGCAGCGCGGCGATGAGATTTTAGCGGTGGGTTATCCAGCGGGGATTCTGAGTTTTATTTCTGGCGAGATTCACGGTTTTCCAGAGGAGTTTCCACAGCAATTTTTTAATAATGCGATGAAGGCGAAAGGGCAGAGCGGTGGCGTGGTTTATCATCCCACTTTGCGACGGGTGGTGGGAATTGCGCTGGAATTGTATCATCAACAGGTGGTGGCAAATGGTGGCTTGGCGGGACGTTTTGATGTATTACTGCGACAGTGGCAGGCATTGGAAACGTTGAATCAACAGGCAATTGCTCGCTGGGATAACCTGTTGCAACCGAAACCGTTGTTGTCAAAACCGATTGTGATGACGTGGGGCAGTGTGATTTCAGCGGTGTTGTTGATAATGTGGCTGTTGTTGGGGCGCATTGATAATACCGTTGTCAACAACAATGCTTACTACGGCATTTCTCCAGAGACATTCGCAAAATATACCTCTGATTTGGGCGTGACGGATGCAGCGTTGACTAACTTTTTCAAGATTTTAGAACAAAATAAGGTTGACCGCCTTGATTTGGATAAGCGGTTAAGCGAAATTGCGCAACATTATAAAGAGTTACTGGCAAAAGCACAGATGTTGACTTCTACAGACTCTGAAGTGCAGAAGTTACGACAAGAGGCTGTAAAAGCCATAGAAAAGTTTGACTTTGAGAATGCAGACAAGTGGTTGAAAGAAGCTCAAGAAAAAGATGATTCTGCGATTCAAGTTTTAGAAACCGAGGACAAACGAATACAGGAAGCAATCAACGAGCGCAAATTGTCTCGTGTGGATTCGTTGGTTACGTTAGCAAATTCCAAAGCTACCCAGTTAAAGTATGTTGAGGCAGCTGATTATTACCAACAAGTTGCTAAATTGTTGCCAGTGGGGCATGAAAAAGACAAAGGCGATTATCTGAATAATGCTGGACTTGCTCTTCACCGTGTTGGCAAGTATCAACAAGCTCTTCCATTGTATCAGGAAGCATTAAGAATTCGCGAACAAGTTTTAAGCAAACAACATAAGGATTATGCAGAAAGTCTTAATAATCTCGCTGAGTTACATCGAGAACAAGGACAATATGAGCGCGCCCTTCCGTTGTATCAAGAAGCATTAATAACTTATGAGCAGGTTTTAGGCAAGCAGAATCCGTATTATGCTGAAACACTCAATAATCTTGCATTATTATATCAATCACAACGACAGTATGAACAAGCCTTGCCATTGCTGAAAGATGCGTTAGAAATTCGTGAACACTTAGGTACGCAATCTAAGGATTATGCAGAAAGTCTTAATAACCTCGCTTTGTTCTATTACATACAAAAAAAGTATGAACAAGCTCTTCCACTATATCAAAAGTCATTAAAGATTCGAGAGCAAGTCTTAGGCAAGGAACATCCGGATTATGCCCAAAGCCTCAACAATCTCGCTTTGTTGTATAACTCACAAGGGAAGTATGAGGAAGCGTTGCCGTTGTATCAAGAGGCTTTAAAGATTCGTGAACAAGTCTTAGGCAAGGAACACCCGTATTATGCCCTAAGCCTCAACAATCTCGCTGAATTGTATAGAACACAAGGGAAGTATGAGGAAGCGTTGCCATGGTATCAACAAGCATACCATATTTTCAAAAATGCTTTAGGTGAGAAACACCCTAATACCCAAGTAGTTGCTAAAAATTTACGCAGAGCACAAGATTATCTCGATGGAAAGAAGTATCAAGTCATTGTGGAACAAGTTTTACCTGATAGCCGCGCTGTGCAATTAGGCATTCAAGCCGGTGACATTTTCACGCATTATGATCAACAACCGATTTTGGATAGCGCGCAATTCATTCAAGGACGTGCCAAAGAACCCGCCGACGGTGCTGCCAAAGAACTCACGGTGTTACGCGATGACAAGTCATTGACTTTTCAACTAAAATCTAGCAAAATTGGGGTGGAGTTGGAAGAGAAGTTGAAATCTGAACCCTAATTTGCTTGATTGGCATAATTAAAGCCGTTATTAGGAAAATTAAGGTTCAGACACCACGCTTGCTGTGAGAACTTCAACTTATTGAGTTGTCACCATGATTGTTGATTTTCAATGGCATTTTGATCGCTACGCATCTTTTTACGTTCACGAGACCAACTTTCTGGACTGGCAAGACTCCCCGCCGCTTTTTCGTTGCTATCCTTTTGTTTTTGCAAACGTTCTGAACCATATTTTTTCGCTTCTTGATCCAAATAATCGACATTACGCCGCAATAATTCTTCCGCTTCCTTCGTTTTGCCAACATCACGCAATTTAATCGCTTCCTTATTCTTTTCTAACGCAATTTGCTCAGTGACGGCAACCATCACGTCTTTATCGACCGCTTCCTCCACAAGACGCGGATTTGCAGTGAAACGTAGCGAGGCGGCATGAGTCAGATGTTCAGTGCGATGGGTGGTCATGTCTAAATAAGCTACGGCAACTTGGGCAATCTCTCGCTGACTTTCCGCCGCGGTGGCAGGCACTTCAACTTCGAGCAAGATATATTTTTCTTGATTTCCATAGAGTTGATTCAATTTGGCAGTGACTTGTTGACCACGAATATCGGCTTCACGCCCCAAAACTCGCACCGGACGAATCCCTTCTGCACAATGGATAGTTACCGTAATTTCTTGTGCCACCACCGATAAAACGTCGCCGAATTCTTGGTTAAAAATACGCACTAAATCCGTCGCATTCTCGACAAAGGCATGATTGCCATCGCTTTTATTTGCCAACTGCGTCATCAAATCTTCGTTATATCCTAATCCTAAGCCCAACGTGGTGACAGAAATTCCCTCTTTGATCAGCGAAGCTCCCAAATCTGCCAATTCCTCTGGCGAACTCCGTCCCACATTGGCTAATCCGTCCGACAACAAGATGACGCGATTAACATGTTGTTTGTCTTGAAATTTGCGTACTTCCGCCGCGCCCTTACTCACACCGGCAAATAACGCGGTACTTTCTCGCGGTTGAATTTTATTGATAGCCGCGATAATTTTTTCTTTATCAGAGGCTTTGGTTGCCGGTACCAGCACTTCAACGGTGGTATCGTACACCACTATCGCCACAATATCTTGATTATTCAGATGATGAATCGCAGTGATGGCGGCTTCTTTGGCTTGCTCAATTTTTTGCCCCGACATCGAACCAGAGCGATCCAACACAATGGCAATATTGGTGGGAATGCGTTGTTCTTTCTGTTCAATGGGTATGCCACGCAAACTGACTTTGACATAAGCCAATTGTTTTTGGTCAGCTAAAATAGCCGAAGTATTCAAGGTCGTTTTCAACTGGATGGTGTGCGCGTGCGCTGGAAAATAAGCCATGGTACACATGACCAGTAGGATAACTTGAAATAGATGATGCGTCATAATTGCCACTCCTATTTTGTAACAAACGAAGGAAATTATAAATGACAAGCCTGTTTTCTTGAGAATTTTGCGAACTGTTTCAGATTCACAGATTCATCATCACCAGTTGAATGGGTTCATCTGCATCTAACAAGCCAGATAATTGCTCACGAATACAACTCAACTGACCAGCGGAAAATAGCGACTTGGAAAATGAGTGTTGGATGGCGAGGAAAATTTGGAATTAAACAAAAATCTGGGCAATGGGAAGACGAATATTGAGGGCAGAATCAATCACTTCCCCGCTGACGAAACTTTGAGAATGTTGCATATCTGGATAAATGGAAATGACCTTGAGCGTCGGTTCGACCAACCAACATGATTGCACGCCGAGCGCAAAATAGAGTTTGAATTTTTGAATTAAATCATAGAGATTTTGTTTCGGTGACACAATTTCAATAATTAACAACGGTGGTTCAGTCATTTTCAGCAAATCGTCAGCGTGCATTAAGCCGCGTGGTGGATAGAGACAAATATCTGGTTTTAATTCTTTAATTTCAGTCAGTTGTAATGCACTGGTATCTAAACTTAATTCCGTGAAAACAGCATACGCGCCGAGATTCTTGAATAACCAAGTTAAATGCGCTTGAAGATAACTGTGGTTATACGATCCCATGATGTCCTCATCAGCTTGCAATAATACGGTATTCATCCAACCACCTCATTATAATTTGATAATTAAAGCTAAAATGATTTATTGCTGTGAAGAAAGGGGAGTTTTCAATAACCCAACCATAGTTCTCAGGACATCAACCTGTTGTTGCAGTAAGTCAATTTCTCGATTTTTTTGGCTGAGTTCTTGGTCTTTTTGTTCAATCATTAATTGTAATTTTTCATTTTCATGTTGAAATTTAGCGGCTTCGCAGGAATAAACATTGACAGTTGAATGATGTGGATTATTAGCATGAGCATCTTGCCCCGCAATTACATTAAATACATTCTTCTCATTTAATCCAATTAAGTCAGTCACTTCAATTTCAAACAATTTAGCGATTTGTTGTAGTCTCGAAAACGGGACATCGGTTTGACCGTGCTCAATTTTTGCGTAGCCACTGATAACCATGTGTAATTTTGCTGCGGTTTCCTCTTGTGTCCACCCTTTGAACAATCTCATGAATCTGATTTTTTCTGCAAGTTTCACGATCATCACTCTCAGTGGTGCTCATAACCACTCAAACCATTTTGAATTTAAATAGATTAAAGACTACAATATTCACTCTCTTATATCAAGTGAAGGAGTCATATTGTGTCATTGTACCAGCGTAGTTTTCATCTGTCATTCAGAAAGTTTGTAAGTCTTTCTGCTTGTCAGGCTGTTTTACTCTCATTTTTTCTGTCCCTTGCTTCATTCACCCATGCCGAATCTGTCACAACGGCGAATTTGTCAGGTTATGAATTCTACTATGTTTTGGTAGATAGTGCGGATAACAATACTGTTTATGCCCTCATGGGTACAAAATCTACTTCTCCCTGTTATGCAGACGGCGATGGAACAAAGTTTTGCAAGCGTAGCATGTATTTGGCGAGAGTTGATCGTAATCAGTTGAATAAACTATATTTAGGTGATTATTACTTAAGTTCCGCTTCTGATGCAACTGTAACAGCACAGGACAAATATCTGAATAGTTGGCAGGGAGCGGTGGCGAAATTTGGAAACACGGTGAATGTGTTTTTCAACCATAAAGCAAGTGATGGCACTTATTTCATGTCGAGCAAGCTATTTATCGTCAGTGCTCCATCAGGAGTGAACAGCTTAACTAAAACCTCTGAAAAAACTCCATTTAGCGATAATAACTGGGGATGGTATCCCAAAGCACTTTACAGTGGAGAGGTTGAACATTTTTCCTACAATGGATATCAGAGATGTCGTGATAGCCAATGTGGAGAACAGTTTTCTTCTTCTGTGGGTGGAACAGTAATGATGCAAGAATATCGCACATCAATGCTAACTGATTCTCAAGCTATTATGCCAGAAGTGAATAATGCAGACATTGCAGCAAAAATTATTGCTAAGGCGACAGGGGTCAGTTTTAGTTCGGGAAGAATCAATGGAATTAGTACCCGTGCTAGTGTTGGAAAAACTGCTGAGAAATACATGATGGCAGGGGTGTATGTGCGTGGAACGGCTCAGAAAAAAGCATTGGTGCGCGCCACAGGAAATGGTCTATCAAAACAAGGCGTAAATACTTCACTTGACGCTAAACTGGAAGTGTATGAACTTGCAAAAAATGAGAAGATAGACTGGAATGATGATTGGAAACAACATTCAACCTCTTCAGCCGTACAAAATGCGGGTGGAATGTCAGATGATCATGATGCTGCATTGATTTCTGGTTTGAATCAAGGCTATTATTCAATGGTCGTGATGCCCAGTGGCGGAAGTATGACTTCTGGTGGAGGTGGGACAGAAGGCATTGGATTGGTTGAAGTTTATGACAATGATCCTGCTTCGACAAGCCGTTTATCCGGCATCAGTACACGTAGTTATGTGGGTTCAGCAGCGGCTGACTACATGTATGCGGGACTTGCAATTCAAGGCGGTAGTTTGAGACTATTGATACGCGGACTAGGGAAAGGATTGGTTGCTCAAGGAGTTGCTGGCGCGTTGGATGATGCGGTAATTACGGTGCGTAAAGCCGATGGTACCGTAGTTGATAGTAATGATAACTGGCAAGATCATCCTTCTTACTCAGTATTGACGCAACGTGGACAAGCACCAAAAGAAAGCTCGGATGCAGCGATGATTATCAACCTATTTGAAGGATTATATACCATCGAAGTGAAATCAGCCAAAGGTGGTACTGGAGTCGCATTAATTGAAGTTTATGAAATTATTGATTAAACTTTAAAAGTCCAACGCTCTAAAAAACCTGCACCTTGAACCATTTCGATATTCTTGGTGCAGAACATCTTGGTATTTTCTAGTTAATCCAGCCGTAATTGCATGAGTTGTTCTTGCCATTGTGCGATAAAGCTATCCAACAATAAATACTGTTGCTGAATCACAATCGCCTGTTACATTTCTGCTGAACACGGTTGAACATAACTGATCTTCCGTTCCAACAAATTCAGATTGATTTTTGGAGGATCAATCAGGGCGTAACCGCCAAAGCACGAAGGAAAATCCCCCGTGCGCCGTTTAAATCTCGATCTACATCCGCACCACAACTGCATTTCATTCGTTTCTTGCTACCCATTTTGTGTTCAGTACCACAATAAGAGCAGGTTTTGGTCGTATAGGCTTCGTTGACTTCAATCACTTCACACATTGCTTGTTGTCCACGAGCTTTCAAATATTCTTTGAAGCCATAGTGTCTAAAAGTCAACATGTTACGTGATGTGCTTGAAGCCAATTTAGTAACCATTTGTGAAGTTTCAAACGTTGGGATTAAAATTCGGTCGAAAGTGTGTACCAGAAAATTTGCAACTTTCTTATGAAGTTCATTAATCAAATCCCAAATTCGCCAACGCATCCGTTCAGCCGCTTGTTTCAATCGACGTTTTTGCTTACATTTCGCTTTTGAAATCTGAGACATAAGTTTGTCGAGATTCAAGCACAACCGATAAATACGTTGAAAATCCCCTTCACCAATCTTACCATGCAATACTTCCGAATAAAACGACATAAAAGTGCGAACTCCCGGATCGAGAGCCACTGCATCAATCCTTTGGTTTTCAGGTACTTGATACGGTAGCTTTTGGGGAATAATTACAAAATAGCGGCTTCCTTCTCGAACAATCCGTGTACCTTCCAAATCCGTATGAAAAGTTTCAGACGCTTCAAATTCCAATTTAAACTTTTTACTACCAAATACAAAATCTTGATTTAAAGCAATTTTATCAAACCCAAAACTTTGAATCGGATCACGCTTGGCACGAAAACTTACTTGCTGAAATTCGCCTGTTTTCAAGCATTTGGCTTTGGCGTTTTTGACAGCATTGCAAGCATCAGCCATCGCATGTTCACGGATTCTTTGCGGGCAGTCCATCGCCCAGTCGGGAATATCATCGCCTTTTTGTACAACTTTTCTCACGTCGTAAAGTGAGGCTTTCGTGCCTTCTTGACGTAAGTAGTTGATAGTACGGTTGTACCACCAACGACTTAAACCAAGATATTTACGGGCGGTGTGTCGGTTTTTCGGGTAAATCCGAATCTTCTCTGATCTGACGACTGTACTTTCTAAGTCCTGACACTCGACAAGAGAAGACGTGAATGATTGAAAGCAAATCGTTGACAAGCTCGGCTTGTGGTGACAGCTTACTTTCGTCGAGAACCACGATTCGGCAATTGAACTTTTTAGCAACAGATTCAACAAGTTCAAATCCGAACCGACACAACCGGTCTCGGTGTGCGACAACAATTTCCGAG
>DYNO01000185.1 GCA_020721025.1 Thiomargarita sp.
CCCTTCATGAATTCTTCCACCGTCGTCGCCTTGGGATTGGAAGCATCCATTTTGCCACACAAAGTTTTAAACTCTGCCAATGTGATATCGCTCGTGCAACACTTAGTATTTTCAGGTTTTGCTGGGTCAAAGGGAACGGAACACTTGGCAGCTAAGGGGGTGGCAAGAATATTGGTCGTGGTGTGCAAGTCACATTGCGAGTGGCGGCAAACTAATTGACGGTCTTTGGTAAAGGTCGCATCACATTCCAAAATACCGGCTCCCATGCGCGCCGCAGCAACGTAGGATTCCTTAGTATGTTCTGGATATTGCAAGGCAGCCCCACGATGTCCGATAGAAAATTCAGATTTACTAAAAGTCATGTTGCCACAACTTTGCAATTTGGTTTTCAACGCTCCTGCGTCCATGTCTTCGATGAGAAAGTAAGGGCGGGTGCCGAGTTGTACATTCAATGGCTTGCTGGAGGATTTGATATCGGTGACTTTGAAGAAATCAAGCGTGCCCACTTGTTGCATTTTGATATCAAAAGCCTGTTCGACGGGATCGCCGATAACGGTGAGTCTGGGGATGTTGACTGTGCCTGTGCTAGGGTCAAAGGTGGCATCATTCGCTAATACAACACTGCTGAATAAACTAAAAAGATAAAGTAAAACAATAGATTTCATCAACACACTTCCTCATGACGGTTGAACAAAGATCAATATACCATCTCGATAATATTAAAATCGTGTGTCTGTACTATGTCAATTGCATGAAGAATTCGTGAAAACCGCCCATCATGTTGATGAAATGATCTACCACATTCCCCACAGTGACGCTATTTTTTAGTACACTTAGCAACCTATGGATTAAACAGCGGATGCAATCATGTCGATTCGAGTCAAATTTATTCTCGCCATCATTACGTGTTTAAGTGCCACCATGTATGCTGGGGGAGCTTATCTACAAAATTTACAAACGAACATTTTAGAACAAGAAGCCCGGAATCGAATCAAGATCGTGCTCAATTTTGCCCATGCGACACGCAGTTACGTCGAGAAGCAATTGCGCCCGGTGCTCGAACAAGAATTGAGCGGTAAAATGATTTTAGAAGGTATGTCAGCCACTTTCGTGACTCGCGCCCTCATCGAAATCTTTAGAGAAAACATGCCTGCCTACATTTACAAGCAAGCCACCCTCAATCCACTCAATTTAGCCAATCAAGCCGATGATTTTGAAACACAATTGATTCAACAATTTCAAAATAATCCAAATCTCGCTGAATTAACCGGCTATCGTCATCTCAACGACGAAGAATTGTTCTATTTTGCACAACCCATTCAAGTACAAACCGAGTGTTTACAATGTCATAGCGATCCATCATTTGCCCCCAAGGAATTGGTTGAAAGATACGGAAATACGCACGGTTTTCATTGGAACGACAAAGATATTATCAGTACCTTGTTATTATACGTGCCAACCAAGGATTTAAAAAAGCAAGCCGCCATATTGTTTAACGCATTGCTGACGGCGTTTTTTTTACTCACTCTCGTCATTATCATGGTTATCTATCTATTATTTGAAAAATTGGTCAATCGTCGTATTTTGCATATTACCGAAGTCATGGAAGATGCCGCGGCACATCTCAGTCAGGGCGTGCAACTGGTTGATGAAAAAAGCCAAGATGAGATTGGACGCATGGCATTGGCGTTTAACCAGATGTCGCGGCAATTACAAGTTTCCTTCAAGAATCTCGAAGAGAAAAATAAGCAATTAGAACAGGTTAACCAGTTAAAAAATGAATTTTTAGGCATTGCCGCCCATGATCTGAAAAATCCGCTGTCTATTATTCAAAGTGTCTCGCGCGAAATTGAATGCTGTTACGATGACATGAAAAAAGCGAATGTGGTTGAATATGCGTCAATGATTCAAATGAGTTCTCATCAGATGTTTGAATTAATTGATAATTTATTGGAAATCAACTTGATTGAGTCCAATGAAATTCAACTGTCCCTCATGTCCACAAATGTCGTACCCATTGTCACTTCCGTGTTAAATGTGTATCAATATCAAGCCGCGGCAAAACAATTACATCTGAGTTTAGAATCAATGGATTGCTGTTTTGGATATGTTGATGAGCATATATTGCGTCAGATATTAGACAATTTGATTTCCAATGCGATCAAGTATTCCCCGTTACACAAGAAAATTGTGATTCGATTAAAGCAGTTAGAAGATAAAATGCGTTGTGAAGTACAAGACGAGGGGCCCGGTCTGAGTGTGGCTGATCAAGAGAAATTATTCACCAAATTCTTACGGTTAGCTCCACGTCCAACAGCAAATGAACATTCCACCGGTTTGGGTTTGTTTATTGTCAAAAAGTTTGTAGAAATGATGGGGGGGCAAGTGTGGTGTGAAACCGCGTTGAACAAGGGGGCAAGGTTTATTATTGAATTTCCAAGTAATATGCCGCCCAGCAATTGAAAAATTGCGCTACACAAGTGGACGAAGTGACGCAATCCAAACTTTATCAAAATGCTGGATGCTGATGCGCCATTCACTCTATTTTCTATTTTTTAAGCCAAGTTACGGAAGAACATGCAGAATGCGACTTTTTGGACGGTTACGGTTTTATAACTTCAAATTCGTTTTTAATTTTGACCGTTGGATTAAACGCCATTTCACTAACGCGGGTATGGTCGTTTTGGGCGGTTGGGTTGCCGCGGCGATATTCAGTGCAGATACGCGACAAAGTATGGCATATCAATTATTTGCGTTACTCATCGCCTTGCTCATCATCGCATGGTTAAGCAGTTGGTTGTTTCGGATACGCTTGAAAGCACAACGTTTTTTGCCCAGATTTGCCACAGTGGGAGAATCGCTCACTTATCAAGTACGCATTTACAATCACACGCTGTCATGGCAACGAAATTTAACCTTGCTCGAAGATGTGGCGCAAACTCCACCGAGTTATCAAACATTTATGCACGTCCGCGAACCGTTGCATCAATGGCGCAATCGTTTTGATAAATACGTGGGATATCCGCGTTGGGTCTGGCTCATGGTTTTGAGTAAGGGCGCGGAAATTAAGGAACGCTCAATTCCTGCCTTGCCACCTGCGAAATTGCCCACAGTACCGAGTTATCTCGATATTACAATGGAAATCATGCCGTTACGACGCGGTTACATTCATTTTGATAGCCTCACGTTTGCATGTCCTGATCCCTTTGGATTATTTAACGCACTGTACACCTTGCCGGTGCCGGATAAATTGTTAGTGTTACCAAAACGTTATCCGGTATCCCCGCTTAGATTTGCAGGCTCTCGTAAATATCAACAGGGCGGGATTAACTTGGCGATTTCTGTTGGAGATACGCAAGAATTTGCGGCATTGCGGGAATATCGACCGGGCGATGCGTTACATCACATTCATTGGAAAAGTTTTGCGAAATTGGGCGAACCGGTGGTTAAAGAGTTTCAAGATGAATTTTTTGTGCGTTACACATTGATTTTAGACACGTTTACGGAACAGAGTTATGGACAAATCTTTGAAGCCGCAGTCTCGGTTGCCGCCTCGTTGGCATCTGCACCACGCAGTCATGAAACGTTGTTAAATCTGATGTTTGTAGGAGCTCAGACTTATACTTTTACCAGTGGACGCGGGGTGACGCAGACCGATCAATTGTTAGAAATTCTCGCCTGTGTGCAAGCCTGCACCGATAAACCGTTTGAAACGCTTTTTCCCTTGGTGTTGCAACATGCACCGGCATTGAGTGGGGCAATGTGTGTATTTTTGGCATGGGATGAGGCGCGGGAGAAATTGGTGCAGGATTTGGAAAATCAGGGTGTGCCATTGTTGGTTCTGGTCTTGGCTGCCCAAGTCGCAACGCCGGCAGTGCATACTCAAATTCATTTTTTACAATTAGATACATTGGCGCAACAGTTGAGTCAGTTGTAAGAATAGTTATCGCTAACATCATGAGTTACGACAACTATTTCTCGTTGACTGATTCAGTTTAAATATAAATATTTCATAAATTCATGAAATTAGCGTTACTTCGGTTGTAAATGCGTTGCTGAAAATACCACTTTACCATTGATTAGGGTGTGTATCACTTGCCCTTTAAATTCCTGCTCTAAAAAAGGGGAGTTAGTGCCACAACTGTGCATGGTTTCAGTTTGCAACTTCCAGCGGCGTTCTGGGTCAAAAATACAAATATCTGCCACCTTTCCAACCGCAAGCTGTCCCGCGTCAATGCGTAAAATGCTTGCCGGGCAATGAGTCACGTAATTTAGAACGGTGGGTAAGGCGATCTGCATTTCTTCGGCAAAACGCAAGGTCAGCGATAAAAATGTGTCTAACGCTGAGATTCCAAACGCCGCCATCGCAAAAGGAACTCGTTTCGCGTCAACTTCATGGGGTTGATGATCAGAACAAATTGCGTTCACCGTTTGCGACAGAATGCCCGCCCGCAATTGTTGTTTATCTCGCACACTACGCAAGGGGGGATAAACTCGATATTGGGCATTATAATCAACGATATCGTGATCGGTTAAAAATAATTGGTGCGCGCACACGTCAGCGGTCACGGGCAATCCGCGGGTTTGGGCAGTTGCGATCATTTCTACGGCGCGGGCGGTGGATAAACGGCAAAAATGGGCGCGAACGCCGGTCATTTCAATTAAAAACAGATGGTTGGCAATCGCTATTGTTTCCGCCTGTTCTGGAATTCCTGTCAAACCTAAACGGGTACTGACTTCGCCTTCGTGCATACAACCACTGCGTCCTAACCATGGGTCTTTGGGGTGAATAAACAAAGTCAGATCAAAATTGGCGGCATATTCCATCGCATGACGTAAAACTTCGGTATTTTCAATCGGTTGTAATGTGTTGCTCACGCCAATACAGCCCGCTTCTTTGAGATCATTCATCTCCGCTAACTGCATTCCTTGCAAATTTTTGGTCAATGCTGCCAGTGGATACACCTTCGCCATACCGGAGTTTAATGCCCGTTGTCGCAATAATTCAGCCACCGCCGGCGTGTCAATCACGGGATTGGTGTCGGGCGGGCAACAAATGGACGTGATGCCATTATTCGCCGCGGCACGAGTTTCACTCAAAATTGTACCCTTGTGTTCCGCGCCCGGTTCTCGCAATCGCACACTTAAATCAACCAATCCGGGACAGACAATGAGCCCGCGTGCATCAATGTGTCGCCCAGCATCGGGATGAAAATTTGGTGGCGGTGTGCCAATCGCAACAATTTTTTCATTGATAACATGCACATCCGTGATAGCGTCCAACCATGAAGCGGGATCAATCACTCGTCCCCCAAGAATACTGAATGTACTCACTGCGTTTCTCCGATGCTTTTTTTGTGCGTAAGTTGCGCGCCGATTTTATCAATCATGCACAAGTCAGTTTTTAAAATGGAAATGAAAATTCTCAAATTCTGTCAATTCTGATTCAGACTTCATTTAGAACACAATCAAGCCACTGGTTGTTAATTCCAAATAGCACAACTCATTTTGACAGTGGTCAATAATCATTTCAAGATTTTCAGCAAGTAGGTTTGAAGTTGAATGTTAGAAATATTGCCGAGAGTAATCCGAAGAAGTTTACGCTGTGTTTTTTGGATAAAGTGACTGTTGCGGAAATCTAAATCTTTGGTGATGACAATCTAAAATTCGATTGACGTGTTCAGCTTCAACGCCTTGAGTGGCAAGAAATTTTGTTATACGATAAGCAATGTGCACATCGCACAAAAATTTAATCATACTCTCTCACCGAGCATTTGTCCTGAGACGGTTAATTTGGCATATTGCAATGTCGCTTGAATGTCACTGAGTTCTAATTCGGGGTGATCTTCAATGATGTCCGTTGGAGACATGCCACTACTGAGCAGGTCTAAAATCACTTCGATGTGCCAGCGCATGTTGCGAACACAGGGTTTGCCATGACAAATTTCTGGATGTATCGTAATTCGTTCGAGCAAGTTCATAATTATGTGTTTTCTAGTGTTGTGTGAAAATTAGGTAAATGAGGGTTCAGACACGCCGATCCTAAAAAGTTATGAATTGTTCGGACAAGATGTGCGAATGATTCTCACTT
>DYNO01000186.1 GCA_020721025.1 Thiomargarita sp.
AGCGAGACTTTAAACGCACGGAAGAGTCACTTAAGACTTGAGTTATCAAGCAGTGATGTTGACGACGTGAATAACGTTTGGTTTTCTACAAACGCTTAACGATATTTTTAAACTTTACTTTTTTACTGAGTTTGAAGATGTCAAATCGGTTCTATAAAGACATGAAACTCAAAGAAGTGCCCAAAGTTTTACTGTCCTCTGCCAACATGAGCGCGATGTTATTGTATATCATCACCAATGCCATGCTTTTCTCCTTCCTGATGACCCACGAAAATATTCCGCAACAGATGGCAGCGTGGATGCTTGATACGGGATTAGGGGTACTGACATTTTTATTGGTCGTCAATATCTTGCTATTACTCGCAGGAAATGTGATGGAGCCATCCTCTATCGTGTTGATTATGGCACCGTTATTGTTCCCCGTGGCGATGAAATTAGGGATTGATCCGGTGCATTTTGGGATTATCATGGTCGTCAATATGGAAGTGGGCATGTGTCACCCGCCGGTCGGTTTAAATTTGTACGTCGCCAGCGGGATAACTCGGATGGGAATTACAGAATTAACTATCGCCGTCTGGCCTTGGTTGCTGACCATGTTGGTTTTTCTAGTGATGGTCACGTATATCCCATTGATTTTATTAGCTCTGCCCAAATTTTTAGGAATGATGCCTTGGTAACGTCGCTGGAATCATCTGTTGGCGCGGCGGTGCAGTCCATTTACTATTGAACGTGATGCTCGACTTTTTATCACAATCCATTGTTTTTATTGAGTATGACTCCGGAACGCAGACTGTTTGAAACATTTTATTATGATTGGAATCAATCGCTTAAACAAAGTCGAGCATCACCTTATTTCACTACACGTAACACCGGTTTAGGACGCACTGGTGGCGTGGGTTCTGGGGGAGGCGATTCGGGAATCTCTTCCAACGGAAACAACATTCCTCTTTGCGCATCTTCTTTAGCGAAAATTGCCAGCACTGCGGGTATCGGCACAAAGATTTCTTGGGATTTTCCTGAAAAGCGCGCGTGAAAACTCAACCATTCATTGTCGATATGGAGAGTTTTGATGGCAGAGGGAGAAAGATTTAATGTAATTTGCCCATCTTTGACATATTCACGCGGTACAACCACATTTTCATCTTGCGCATTCACCAATACAAACGGTGTAAAATTATTGTCTAACAACCACTCGTGAATTGCCCGTAATAGATAAGGACGCATGGGAATCATCGCATCAACCTTTTTTAACTGAGTTTCTTAGAGAAATCTAATTTATTGCTATGTGTCAGTGGTTTTGAAAACGACCAGTGCAACCAAGCAGCTTCTAAACCATTGACAATCACTAACAAAGAGAATGAGAATGATTATCAGTGATATTCCCGTCGTATCAAACTATTTTCGCAACTGCTTGATTGCTCAAGTCTTACGTTACTATGACGGGCGATTACAGTCCCGCTGAAGCTCGTCGGGACTTACGGCAAAAACAGTTTAAGCAGTGTAATTGTTCAGATTAATTGCGGCATTTAAATCACGATCAATCACAAACCCACAAGCATCGCATTCAAAAATACGATCCTTCAAAGTTAGGATTTTCTTGACTTGTCCGCAATTTGAGCAAGTTTTGCTGCTTGGGAAGAATCTATCGGCGATCACGACAATGCAATTTCTTAAGATTGCTTTGTATTCAATGAAGTGCCGCAGCACTCCCCAACCGACATCTGCAATGGCACGACTCAACTTTCTGTTTTTCATCATGCCTTTGACATTTAAGTTTTCGATAACGATTCTATCGAAGGTTTTCGTCAGATAATCAGAGAGTTGGTGCAGTATTGCTTCACGTTGTCTTGCAATCAAAAAGTGGAGTTTCTGAATTTTTAGCTTGGCTTTCGCATAACCATTCGATCCCCTCACTTTTCGAGATAAACTTCTTTGTAACTTCCGCAACTTACGCAAATTGTTTCTCAACAATCTGCTGTTTTCAAAAACTTCGCCATTACTCAATGTTGCCAATGTCTTAATCCCAACATCCACACCTACAGACGGCTGACGGTCAACATCTTTTGGGTTATATTCATCGGTATCAATTAAAAATGACGCAAAATATTTTCCTGCTCGTTTTGAAATGGTCACTCGTTTGAGTTTACCGCCAAAACGAATCGGTTGACGCATATCTATTCGAGTTTTCAACTTCTCAATTCGTAACATTTTGTTTTTAACGTCAAACTTTGCAGAATCACGAATAGAAAAGTGGTCTTTGACACCACGCTTCTTCGGCTTAGGAAAGCCCGGCTTTTTACCAGCCCGTATCATACGAAAGAACTGTTTAAAAGCGGCATCCAAATCATCAATAGCATTACGAGTTATTACCGATGAAACTTCACTATACCACGGAAATTCCACCCGTAAAACTTTCATATAGAATTGATATGCCGCAGCTTTTGACCATTTGAATATAAAATTACCATCAGAATCTTGTTGACTAAACCATGCCAACGTATGATTCCAACAATGTCGATAGTGACCGCAGGCTTTCTCAAAATAATCAAGCTGATCGGGCTTGGGTCGCAATTCTACTTTGTGTGCCAGTAACATAAAAATCCTGTAAATAGCTAGCAACCTAAGTTATCTGTTGTCAACTGTTATGGTAACAGGACGGAGCACTAAAACAACTTTGGAGTGAATCCCGGTGAATTCAGCACGTCCATCAATTCCTCCCCAAATCCCAAGACGATCAACCCCAAATTTTCCCCACGTTGTATCAAAGTCTTATTGACATAGAGCGACGCGATAGCACCAATAAACTGTTTGTCTTGGTATTCGGGGAAGTAATCACGTATTCTTTGCATCAAGCTATGAAAATTATCAATGTGTTCCGAACGTAGGGTGCTCTTGGTTTCATTAATAAATACATAGTTTTGACACACTGCGACTGCATCAAATTCCTGATTTTGGGGTTCACTTTTGCGAACTCGCACTGCGCTGTAGCTAATTTTTGCTGTGCATCCCGTGACTTGTTTGAGAATACGAGGAATACTGGGTGCGACCAAATCCTCAGCCATCGTGCCCAATTTGTTACTCAACTCGCCCCATCTCTTGTCAGAATCTCGCTTAGACTGACGCATCTCCTGCTGAAAACGTTCGTGTGATTGGCGCATCTCCTGCTGAAAACGTTCGTGAGACTGCTGCATTTCTGCTCTGAATTCCTTCATTTCGCGTCGAGAGCGTTCGTCTGCTTGGCGGGAGCGTTCATCCGCTTGGCGGGAGCGTTCATCCGCTCGCTCGTACAACCGTCGCATTTCTTCCCTAAAATCTTGCATTTCTCGTTGCGAACGTTCGTAGGATCGGCGCATCTCCCTAGAGTTATTGTCAACCGTTTGAATCAGTCGTGCCATCAATTCGTCTAAGTGATTGACTCTTTCTTCAATTTCTAACATGGTTGTACCTCGTCAGTTTCGACTAAATCAGTTATTTACCAGAAAGCCTTAACAACTGCAATTCGCCCCGACTGGTATAAACTAAAATTCTTTGCTCATCAACGGCTAACGGGGGAACATTGACACTTTTGCTGCCGGTACGATAACGGGCAACGAATTCACCATTATCTTTGCGCATCCAATGGACATAACCTTCAATATCGCCTACAGCCAAATAGTTACCAACGATCACCGGTGCCGTAATCCCCCGTGCTTGTAACTTAGTTTGTTTCCACAACGACACGCCCGAAGCACGACTGACCGCCCAAACATGGCTATGAGCATCACTGATATACACCGAATCATTATCCACAGCAAGCCCGGCATAAGAAGAAATATCTCGTTCCCACAATAACTTACTCGAATACAAATCGCCCGCCACCGTGCGCCCCTGATAACTGGTGATATACACCACGCCATCGCTGACAATCGGTTTGGCATCAATATCGACAAGGCGTTCCAATTCTGAGCGTCCATGCGGAATCGCGACGTTGGCTTCCCACAGTAATTTTCCTGTTTGCAATTTCAACACCGCTAATTTGCCGTTATCCAATCCCGCAACCACCCAATCTTGACTGATAACTAGCGAACTGTTGCCCCACAAGCTGAGGATGGGAATGTCTCGCTCATAGACCCAGATTTTGGCACCCGAATGAACATTCAGCGCGTACACCTTGCCGTCCACTGTTCGCACTACCACGATATTGGCTTCGATTTGCGGCGCGGCAATCACTTCGCTGGATAATTGCACTCGCCACGCAAGATGCCCATCTTTTTTAGACAATGCCGCCAAAATACCATTACGCGAGCCAACCACAATCTGCCCCGCCCCAATACCCACACCACTAGACAGCGGTAAACGGGTGTTTTGTTCCCACAGCAACTTCCCAGTATCAATTTCAAAGGCAGAAACCACGCCCTTGATGGAACTGGTTACTACCCGACCTTGTGACAGTGCCGGCATCAATTTGAAATCTCGACTGCCGCGTCCAGTGCTTTGGCTCCAGATGACGGTCGGCGTGAAAGTTTCTTTTAATTCAACCAACGGTGCAGGCGGTTCCGTATTGTCTGTCTCAAATAGGGAACAACTTGTCAATAAGAATGTGATAATACAAGCAATGAAAACCCGGTTTGGCATGATCGTTAGTGTTGTGGTGGGGAAACAGGAGGTTGCGGCGTGCCTTGATAATCCATTTGATAATTCGGTGGCGGATAATTACCCGTAGCCGCCGGTGCATTTGGATAACCCGTGTTTTGATAATTCACTGGGGGTACTTCCGAAGTCATTGGATAACTTGGCGGTGAATCATTGCCCATAGCTGCCGGTGCATTTGGATAACCCATGTTTTGATAATTCGCTGGAGGTACTTCCGAAGTCATTGGATAACTTGGCGGTGAATCATTCTCCGATGCTTGTACCTCTTGTTGATTCATCTGGGGTGGATTGGAAGTCATGGATTCATGAGACGAAACCGGCGGCGTAGGCGGAACAACAGGCTCATTGACCATACTTTCCATCGACATTGACGCGGGAGCGACTGTGGATGGCGGGGTAATTTCAAACGTTTGCTGTTGTAAATTCATGCCCGGTGCTTGAGGAGACATGGAAGTTGTCGGCGGTAATGGCGGGGCTTCTGAAACCTTTGGAGGCGCAGCACTCACGCGTTGATCTGCGGCAATTCCCAAATTGTCTAACTTTGTTTGTATCCAAGTCCGATGTTCATTGTTTAATCCTTTACTTTCCAACGTCTTGCTATAAGCCGTGCGCGCATCATCAAACTTACCTTCTAATACAGCAATGTCCCCTTGTAATTCGGTAAACGCTGCTTGAAAACTCTTTTTATCCACATCTGTGACTGAAGCGAGAACGTTCTTCGCATCATCCAGTTTATTTTCAGAGAGATACAACCGCGCCTTACGCACTCGCGCCACATTGACCAATTCCGCTTGACCTTTCCAATCAATCACCCATTGCAAATGCGCATGACTGGAAGATAAATTATTTTCCTCCAAATCTTGCCGTGCGATCAGTAATTCAGTCATCGCGGCGTAGGTGCTCTGACTGTATTGTGACACCAACGTAGTTGCAATTTGCCGCGCCTGCTCCCCTTGCTTTTTTTCCAACATCGCCATCACTTGCTCGTACATTGATGAGGCTTTTTGGGCATTGGCTTCGTTATAATCCTGCCAATATCGCCATCCAAAGAGCAATGTTAAACCCAGCACGAGACCCGTAAGGACGGAAGCACCGTTATCGCGCCACCATTTTTTAATTGCCTCAACTTGTTGAAGTTCATCTTGATAATCGTATTCCACGCGTGTTTACCCTTTAGATTGTTATGAGATGAGAATGTGTTTTTTGATGCTCAATCTCATGAGAGCCATCAATCTTGATTTAAAATGAATATTTCGCCGTTCCTAAAATCCTTAACAAAAAATTACTTGCCGTCAAGCAGTTGGATAATTACAAAAATTTATCCCATCAGCAGCTTCTAAACCATTGACAATCATTAACAATGATAATGA
>DYNO01000187.1 GCA_020721025.1 Thiomargarita sp.
ACGGAGCAACAATTTTTCATCAAGATGATAAAAAACAATGAGTTAGAAATTATCAAGCGTGACGCTGGCGCGTCTGGACTGCATTCCCACGCGGCGCATGGGAACGAGGAACTATTTGTTTTATTTAATAAAAAGCTACCACATCGTCATTTGGAACGCGGGTTATTTAAAATTATGCCGCTTTTTTGACGGTGGCACACATCGGAAAACCCAATGATTCTCGACGATTATAATAGGCTTGGGCGACTGCACGGGCTAACGTTCTCACCCGTAAAATGAAGCGTTGACGCTCAGTGACAGAAATTGCATGACGGGCATCAAGTAAGTTGAAAGTATGTGAGGCTTTGAGCACCATTTCATACGCAGGCAGCGGCAATCCCAATTCAATCAAGCGGCTACTTTCTCGTTCATAGACATCAAACAGGTGAAATAAATCATCGACAGGGGCATGTTCAAAATTAAACGTGGACATTTCGACTTCATTTTGATGGAATACATCACCATAAGTAATTTTGCCCAAGGGCCCATCCGTCCACACCAAATCAAACACACTTTCCTTATTTTGCAAGTACATGGCAATGCGTTCTAAACCGTAGGTAATTTCGCCAGTCACGGGACGACATTCAATCCCGCCCACTTGTTGAAAGTAGGTGAACTGGGTGATTTCCATCCCATTGAGCCAAATTTCCCAGCCCAATCCCCATGCCCCCAAGGTCGGCGATTCCCAATTATCTTCAACAAAACGAATGTCATGCACCAGCGGATCAATCCCCAACATTTTTAATGAACCTAAATATAATTCTTGAATATGTAGCGGTGATGGCTTGATAACGACTTGATATTGATAGTAATGTTGCAAACGATTCGGATTTTCGCCATAACGTCCATCCGTGGGGCGACGCGAAGGTTGCACGTATGCGGCACTCCAAGGTTCGGGTCCAATCGCTCGTAAAAAAGTGGCAGGGTGAAAAGTGCCCGCGCCCACTTCCATATCAAAGGGTTGCTGAATGACACAGCCTTGTTTTGCCCAATATTCCTGTAGCGCGAGAATGAGGTCTTGAAAAGTGGTTGGTGTTGCCATCGTGATTCCGTTCTGGTGAGTGAAAAATACCATTATAGCGGGTATTGGCGGGCTGTGGTATTGTAAACTAGATTGGAGATAGCGCAGTTTAATTTTCAATCAATTCAATCTGTTCGTGTTTTAAACTGATTTGAATATCTGAATAAAATCAAACTTCCCGCGATTTTCCCCAATCTCATCAAGTCGCCATCAACGCTTCAATTTCTTCAATCGTTTTCTGCGCCCCCGCGGTCAAGACTTCATGCCCAGTTTTGGTCACTAAAACATCATCTTCAATGCGTACACCAATATTCCACCAACGTTCTTCAACCCCCGTACTGCCCGCCGGAATATAAATACCCGGTTCGACGGTGGTCACCATACCGGGTTTTAATTCCCGCCATTGTTCATCAATTTTGTAATTGCCGACATCGTGTACGTCCATACCCAACCAGTGTCCCGCTTTGTGCATGTAGAATTTTTTAAAATCACCTTCGGCAATCAAGCGATCCACCGATTTGCCTTTCAAAATCCCCAGTTGCATTAAACCTTCTGTGATAATTTGCACGGTGACATCATACAATTCATTCCAACGCGCGCCGGGGTGAATTTTCGCAATCGCGGCAAGTTGGGCTTTTAACACCAGTTGATAAATCGCTTTTTGTTCCTTACTAAATTTACCATTGACAGGAAAAGTGCGAGTAATATCAGAGGCATAATAATCATATTCACAACCGGCATCGATCAGCACCAAGTCGTTTTCTTTCAATGTTCCCGTGTTTTCAATGTAGTGCAAAATACAAGCATTGCTTCCCCCGCCCACAATTGAGGGATATGCCGGCGCACGACTGCCATGTCGCACAAATTCATGCAAAATCTCGGCTTCCAATTGATATTCCAGCATTCCCGCCCGACAAGTTTGCATCGCCCGTTGATGTGCCAGCACTGAAATTTCCGCCGCCCGCCGCATTGCCGCAATTTCTGCCTCAGATTTGACCAAACGCATTTCATGAACGGTGTGTTCTAAGGGCGAGATTTCATTCGGTAAATTGATTCCAATCCGAGATCGCCCGCGCAGATGGTTCATCCATTCCACAACTTTCGCATCAAAATCGGCATAACACCCCATCGGATAATATAAACGCCGACAATTTTCCATCAGACCGGGCAAGATTTCGTCGATATCACTGATAGGAAAGGCATCATCTGCATCATAAGTTTGACACGCCCCTTCAAGCCCCGCCCGCCGTCCATGCCACGTTTCTTTTTCTGGGTCTTTTTCACGACAAAATAAAATGTATTCTCCCTGTTCCCGTTCAGGAATCAACACAGCGACGGCTTCGGGCTCAGCAAATCCGGTGAGGTAATAAAAATCACTGTCAGCCCGGTAAAAAAAGTGAACATCTCGATTGCGTTGGCGTTCGGGCGCGGTGGGGATAATCACGATACTGCCCTTGCCAACTTGTTGCATTAACTGCTCACGGCGACGTAAAAACTCGATTTTTTCCATATTTTACTCAAAGTTACTCGGTAGTCTGTCAGGCAGTGTTGGGGGATGGTTTGGAAATTTTAATCAGGTTATAAGCTCGTTATCAAGTTCAGAGGCTGTAAAAGAACTCCCAAAATTGACAATTTTTGACTTGTAAGTTGTTGATTTTCCTCGTTCCAATGCTCCGCGTTGGAATGCAGCCCAGACGCTCCGCGTCACTGGTTCAAATTTGATGAGTTCAACGATTTTGTGTTCATCTCCTCATTTCAACGGAGCAACAATTTTTCATCAAGATGATAAAAAGCAATCAGTTAAAAATCATCATTCGTGACGTTGGAGCGTCTGGACGGCATTCCCACGCCGGCGCATGGGAACGAGGAACCGTTTGTTTTATTTGATAAAAATCTATCGCATCGTCATGTTGTGAAGTTGATTTGTTTTGTTACATTGATATTCAAACGATTGCTGTGGTGGACGTTGCCGATTTGTCAAGCAAGCGGGACTTGAATTGCCAACAGTTCAGATTCTTCGAGCGCGTGAATTTTTGTGGTTTGAAATTGATATAAGCCAATCGCATCACGAGGATATAACACTTCTTCGGCAATATGCACCTGTCCATTCAAGAGGAAAAAATAAACGCCATTGATAGCCCGCCGCAACGCATAGTCAATTTTTGTGTCTTTGTCCAAATGTCCCAATGCGATATAGGATTCTTGGTTAATCCGCAACCGATTTTTCGCCACCACCGGAGCAGCAATCAGTTGTAATTGGTTGTGTAAATTCAGCGCGGGGAGTAATTGATGATAACGTGGCATGATGTTGTAAGTGGCGGGCGAAATCCACAGTTGTAGCAAACTCAAGGGTTCAGTTTCTGAGTAGTTGAATTCATTATGTAAAATACCGGTGCCGCAGGAAATCAGTTGCATTTGACCGGCGGAAAACGCGGTGCGATTACCGGTACTGTCTTCATGTCCCAGCGTCCCATGTAAAATCAAACTCAACAATTCAACATTGCTATGCGAGTGCATTCCCAAACCGCGCGAACCCGCTTGCATAATCGTCTCGTTAATGGCGACCAATGTTCCAAAATGTTGTTGGTCAGGCGTGGGCATATCCGCATGAAAGGAACAAGCGGTGCGCATCCAACCTTTGTCTTGAATTTTTCTGGTGTCTGCTCGGTGAACAATTTTACGCATCGCTGCTATCCGGTATGATATTATTTTATATAAAATGTAGTGAAGAATAGAAAACTATCCTTATTGCATTATTAAAAACAACAGTTTGCGTGTTTCAACCACACTACTCTGATCCCCCCACCTTACAAGATAATAACCACATAGTTAGAACCATGAACAAGTTGAAAACGATGCAATACATCGGGATGATCTGCAATATTTTTAGATGACTAACTCCCTGTATCTTGATGCAATTTCGCCGCATAAATATCAAGCATCTTGGCTAATTCCTCACGACGAATCGGTTTCGTAATATAATCATTCATTCCCGCTTCCAAACATATCTCCCGATCCCCCTGCATTGCATTGGCTGTCATTGCAATAATCCATGGACGTTGTTCGCTTGACCACTCTTTGACAATGTGCTGGGTCGCGACTAATCCATCCATTTCAGGCATTTGCACATCCATGAGCACCACGTCATAAGGCTGTTTACGCAATATCTCCAATACTTCGACCCCATTATTGGCAATATCTGCATGATAACCCAGTTTTTGTAGAGTAATCAAGGCAACTTTTTGATTAACTTTATTATCCTCTGCAAGTAAAATACGCAACTCTTTATTTTCTTTGGGAATATCCATAGCTTTAATATTAGAAGAAAGTATCGTTTTATGGGCATGAACACTGAATTGGTCTATCAAACTATCATATAACTTGCTCGGCTTCAACGGTTTATTCAACGTGGTTGCAAAAGCAGGTTCAGGATAAGGACAATAATGCGTTGCAGTGAGTAAGATCACGGGAAATGTGGCTTGATGATGAAAATGAGATAATAATCGCAGAAATTTTTTAGACACTTGCATCGCCGGCGGCATGTCAATAATCGCAAGATGACAAGTGATATCAGGCAATAAATTCCTCAATTCTTCTGGATGAGAGACCAATTGGGCAATCATTCCCCAGTATTCTGTATGGTGTTGTAATAAATCCCGCTGCGTTGAGTGATCACTGTAAATAATAATTTTCTTGTTAAACAAGCAGACGTGTTTTTGACGCAGATGATTGTATGGCTTTTCAGCCACCACCTGAGCCCGAATACAAAACGTGAAAGTTGAACCCTCCCCCACCACACTTTCCGCATAAATATGCCCGCCCATCATCTCGCACAAATTTTTACTGATTGCCAATCCGAGACCCGTGCCGCCATATTGACGCGTGGTTGAAACGTCTATCTAACTGAAAGATCGAAATAAACGATCCATGCGGTTGGGAGAAATGCCAATACCTGTATCTTTCACCGAAAAATAAATTTGTACTGTGTCCTTTTCCAGCAGTTCTGCGCGGATTAACACCAAAATTTCGCCCTGTTCGGTAAATTTCACGGCATTACTCAATTGATTCACCAAGATTTGTCGCACCCGCGTGACATCACCGACAATCATATCTGGCACAGTGGCATCCATAAGATAGGCTAAATTAAGACCTTTTTCAAATACTTTGGGAGCCAACATTTCCAACGTACTTTCGACACAGGCGCGCAGGTCAAACGGATTGTGTTCTAATTCTAACTTTCCTGCCTCAATCTTGGAAAAATCTAAAATATCATTGATTAACGCCAACAACGTCTCACCAGAAACCGCAATGGTGCGAATATAATCTTGTTGTTCTAGCGTAATGGGGAGATCAGACAACAAATCTGCCATACCGATGATCGCATTGAGGGGCGTGCGAATTTCATGGCTCATGTTGGCTAGAAAAATAGATTTTGCTCGTGTTGTTTCAATCAGTTGCGTTTGCGCATGTTTTAATTCTGTCAAGGTTTTCGATAATTCTTGATTGGTTTGCTGCAACTCTGTTAAAAGTCTCAATTGTCGCTCTTCTGCCTGTTTACGCTCGGTGAGGTCTTGAAAGATGATAAAACACCCCATGAAGCCCTTGATTGGCAAGCGAATCACACCGATGCGAATGTGAAAGTAGCGAGTTTGATACCAACTGAACTGTTCGACCTTACTTCTTTTAGCAGACTGAATTTCTTCAAACGCGGTTTCGAGCCATTGTAATTCATCTCCTTGAAATAAATGAAATAAATGAAATAAATTTTTACCCCGCAAAGCTTCATCGCTCAAAAATACCCCGTATGACGAGCGAAACTTCATGGTTTCCAAAAAGATTTTATTATAGAACCGATTTGACATCTTTAAGCCATGTAGATTAAGCTGTTTCTAT
>DYNO01000188.1 GCA_020721025.1 Thiomargarita sp.
TTAAGACTTGAGTTATCAAGCAGTGATGTTGACGACGTGAATAACGTTTGGTTTTTTACAAACGCTTAACGACATTTTTAAACTTTACTTTTTTACTGAGTTTGAAGATGTCAAATCGGTTCTATATTGCTCTTCCTTGATGGGTTTGCCATCGACATACAATCTTCCAACGTTATTTTGATCAAAAGTTAAGACAACGTGGATGAATTGATTTAACTGAGGCATATAACCCGTTGGCATGTAACTCCAATTTGGATTGAAGGCAAAACTTAATTCACCCGTCTTAACTCTATCTTGTATGTGATTTTCACCAAAAATACCAAGCGAATACTGCGGCTCTTTATTAAAGATGGTGTGATTGTTCCGAAAGCCTGATACATCGGTTGGCGGTCTTTCAAGCGAGAGTGGTTTCACCCATGCGGCAAAACTGATTTGTGGCGAGTTTATCTCTGGAGTCTCGGCAATTTCTACATAATTACTCCCGTCAAAATGAGCCGCTTGTCCCGCCCGCCCAGCCACGTAAGTTAGATTGCCTACCACATTACCATGATAGTTCTTGCCGCTCAAGTCGTTGGTATTGCCATCAAAGGGATAACACGCGATTAAACCTTCTTTGACTCCTTCGCAGGCAGTGGGGATTGTGGCGGTGCTCTGTGGGCAGAATAGGATAGAATCCAGAATAATCCTATAACTATCCAGTGGTGGGCAGTTTGAAAGCTAAAGTACTGTTGCTCTAACTTCACGATTTTTCTCCTTTAAGATTATATTGTTACGTCTAAACGAAACGTCGATATCTTAGCATCATTTTTGAAATGAGTCAATTTAACTAAATAATCAATCAATAATTTTCAGCACAAAAATAATCTCGAATATATTCAATATATTATAGTTTTTTATCTTGTTTTTCACCTTTATCAGATGTGATTCATCAACTGCGTCATTCCTAAGAAAATTCAAACCCGTTAGGTTTAGATGAGCTAAAAATAATGGCGATAACTTGACATTTTAACGAGAACGATGATTATCAATCTGTGATTCCTAAATTTAAAAATCTCACATCACACGAAATATATCATGTTAAAATAATTGGAAAATGACATTCATATTTGGAGTCTCATCATGTCACCTGCTGAATTAACCTCTCTAGCACACTGGTCTATTTTCTTGGGCAGTCTGGATGCACAACAACATTTTTTCCCAGTTTCAAACAGTTGGCAACAATATTTCGGCTTGACGACTGAACAGTTGCACAACACGGAATTCACCTACTGGATACATCCCGATGATGTCACCACCACCCAACATGCTTTATCGCAACTGCATCCAGGAAAACCGACAATTATTTTTGAAAACCGTTGGTTAGACGGCAGTCATCGTTATCGCTGGTTGTTGTGGAATGCCGTACTTTCATCTGAGAAAATTATCTATGTGGCGGCAATAGAAATCACAGAAAACAAGAATTTAAGTAACTTTTATCAAGCGATCCTTGAAGCCCTGCATGTGGGGATTGTGCTGCACGAAACCGATGGAACACTCAGCAATTGTAATCCTTACATTGAAGAATTATTAGGGGTATCCGCAGATACCTTGCTTGGACAAAAAACTTGGGAATTTCCAACGATTTACGAAGATGGTTCTACTCTCGCGCCAGAAAAATTACCCGCACATCTCACGTTAAATAGCGGCGAGACCTGTCATGATGTGGTGCTGGGCGTGTGCAAACCGGAGGGAGAATTGACGTGGTTATCTTGCAGTTCACAACCATTGTGGCTAAAAGATGGCGTGCAACCGGACGCGGTGGTGAGTAGCTTTGTCGATATCACCGATTACAAATTGAAAATCAACGAGTTACGTGATAAACTCACTTTGTTATCCTGCATTTTTGATGACATCGACATCGGAATTGCCATGACGGATACGCTGGGAAGATTTGTGCGAGTCAATGCTGCGTATTGCAAATTGTATGGCTACCAACTCGAAGAATTGATCGGGCAATCATTTGCCTTACTCCTCCCGCCGGCGGTGCGCATTCAAGCGATGCAACATCATACGGCGTTTTTGGCAGGACATAATGACTATCCTAGTTTTTGGATATTGCAACATCGTGATGGCAAAATTATCAAACAATCCACAATAGAAAATCGGGTACAGTGTGTTGATGGGCGACAATTTAAAATCACATTGGTATTACCTGATAATATAATTACGTCTGAGCAACAGCAATCGCTTGAATCTGCTTTTAATTTGATTGACAGCAATCTATGGATTCACAAACTCCTCGGTCAAATCCCCGTCACGATTTTATGTCTAGATCGAGAAGGAAAAATCATCACCGCGCAAGGGCAACAACTCGCACTCTTGGGCTTAACTCAAAATGCACTTGGGAAATATATATTTGAAATCAAAATGTTAGCCCCATTTCATGAAGATATTCACCGGGTGCTCGAAGGCGAAATGCCCAGCAAAGTCATCGGATACAAGGACGTTGCCCTAGAAACGCATTATCAGCAGGTGATGGAAGGGGGAAAGTGGATAGGTACATTGATGATTTTACACGACATTACATCACATCGTTTGTGTCAGATGCGTTTAAAAAATACTCAGCATGAACTCGCCCTATTGATGCCGCAGGTGAAAGTTGGGGTGATTTACACTGAAAATGAGAAGATTATTCGAGTCAATTCGGTGTGCTGTAAACTCTTAGAGTATAGTGAATCTGAATTATTAGCCCTGTCACTGACGCAATTACACCCCGATTTTTATACCCATCTACAACTGCAATCCATTGTATCACAACATAAAAAATCTCAAGCTCCGTATCAAATTGAACAATCCATTCGCACCAAGACAGGAACGATGGTAACGTGTAAACTGACATTGAAACCCCTGCCACCACGTCGCTCGCTGTGGTTATTGGAAAAAATTGAAGCCATTGCTCCCCCCCGCCCTCCAGTGACTACCCCAATTCCCTCATTTTCGCTTTATTTGCAAGAAATGTGGCAGCAACTGCATGATGCAGTGTTATTACTAGATCAGGATTTTTGCATTCAACACGGCAACGCGGCAATGGAGCGTCTGAGCGGTTATTTAATCCACGAATTGCATCATAAATCATTGTATTTTTTGGATAAAAACGAAGATAATTTGATATTTTATCAAGAATTGCAACAACAGCTGATGCAGCAAAAACAACTGGATGTTCGTATTGAACAACGCCATAAACAGGGCACAATTTACGCTTGCGATTTAAAAATGATGGTGTGTCAAAATAGCTCCGATATCAGTTATATCGCAGTGTTACAAACTCCAGCAGAATCATTGTTATTCGACACATTGACCGGTTTACCATTGCGTGCGATGTTTGATTTTAATTTACAAAAAAATCTGGCACGGGCACAACGTCATCACAAAAACTTTGCGGTGTTATTGGTACGTGTTGAAAATTTATCCGTCATTCAGCAACAATTTGGCTATGCCGTCAGTGATAAGTGGTTGCAAATGTTAGGAAATATGTTGAAAGCAACCGTGCGTGACAGTGATACGGTAGCGTGGGACGGAAAGCGGCAATTCGTTATTTTATTAGAAGAAATTAGTCAAGCCAAGGATGCCGGGCTAGTGGGACAGATGATTTTGTTTAAATTGACGCAACCGCTGAAATTTGCTGAACTTGAGGTGCATGGCGAGGTGAACATTGGAATTGCGATCTATCCCGATGACCATCACGAAGCAGATCATTTGGTGCAGATGGCGGCAATTGCTTTGGAACGGGCGGAAAAACAAGGAACAGGTGAGCAATGTTGTTTTTACAATCCCAAGTTACAGGAATAATTTAACGAAAAATGTAACTACCTATTGTACTTCATTGGGTTGGAGTTCAATTTTATGCGCCAATAACATCGCTTAACTTCCTCAGTTGCGTCACATTTCAGTCGTGGTGAGGATTCTAATGCGACATGCTTTACCTGTCAACGCTTTCTTGGTTATAGACCTGTTTTGCTTAGTTTAAAGATTTCAAACCAGTTCTATAGAGTAAAAGCAAATTCCTGAGTGAGTTGTTGTTGCAAATGGTGGTGTGGTGTTTTGAGGGCGGCGAGCACTTTGTCAGGTACAGTCAAGGTGAGCGTCATTGTCATTTCCTAGTTTGAGTTAGTTTATCGGATTATGGTAGCACATTTGCCGTGATGACAAGGATTGTTTGAACTCAATAGACGAGAAATTCCCGCAAACAAAAATCCCCTGCAAGTGTTTGTCACCGGCAAGGGATTGATTCATAAATCAGAATGGTCAGAGAAAATTCAACAAATCATTGCCAAATTTATCGAAAACCTAATTCAACAATGAGATGTGTGACAGTTCGTTTGTATATCCTACGCTTGCTACTGTGTTTAGCTCAACGTGATTTTTCAAAATTTCTTTGTGAAAACTCGCAGGTAAATGCACCCAATCATGCACATCAATTAAAATCGGAATATTAGATTCTCGCACAGCTTCAATAAAACGCTTAAATTGAGGTGTAGGAATGGGACTTAAATCTTTGGAACGCAACACAATATCTAAATCACTGGCTTCATGCGCTGCGCCCGTGACTCTCGAACCATAACCCCACACTATGATGTCGGGTAAATAATCCGTAATCAACTGTTGTAAACGCTGTTTGTCTTGGTCGCGTAAGGATAATTGATTCATGGTTGTTCTTCAATGATTGCATTGATATGTGTGGCATCAATCAAAAATTGTGGTAATAATGCTAAAGTATTCTCGGCAAATCCAACACCATAATCATGAGCGGTATTATTCCGATTCTCTCGATATATCAACCAGCGTTCAGATTCTTCTAGGCTGATTAAGCCGTGTTTTGCTGCGTAACGGAAGATGTCTTTAAAATTTAATTGGTCTGCTTGTTTACTTGAAGCAAAATAATCTCTTAAACGTTTTCTTAGCAATTTACCGCTTTGTTCTAAAATGATTTCAAATTCTTTAACGCAAGCAGCTCGATACACATCATATAAAATACTTTCTTGTGGTTGTTCATTCAGTGCCTTAAACGCATGTTCTAACGTGTGAATACAGCGAATAAAGTAATCGGTATTGAGTTCTGTCATGAGGTCATCCTTTTTGGATTTGAGCAGCAAATTCAATTGCTTGCACGATGTATCTCCCGGTTAAATTTGTTTAGACCAAAGTATATCGTAAAAACAGAACGAAGCGCAAATAAAAATCCCCTGCAAGTGTTTGTCACCGGCAAGGGATTGATTCATAAATCAGAATGGTCAGAGAAAATTCAACGCCAAATTCATCAGAAATCCTGATTCAACAATGAGATGTATGACGCTTCGCTTATACATCCTATGCCTGCTATTTTCCAATCTCCTGAATAAGTTTTTGATATAAATGCTTATCTAACCAAAAACCACTGGCTTGCAGAGCTTCTAAAACGGTTAGAAATGAGGTATTCAATTTATTTTCTTTGTGAGCGCGCAACAAAATACCCAATGTACCAACACATGGTAAATTGTAAAGACGCGCTTTACTCCGTCCTTCTGCGTCATCCAGTAGTAATCTATCTGCCCGTCGCTCTAATGCCAATACAATCGCTTCCGCTTCGCCTCGATCTAACTCACTGTTAAGTAAAGTTAAAAGATTTTCATTAGCTACAGGCACCAGATGTAACCAATTGGCTTGGGCGATTAAAGTAGATTCTTCGTGACCTTGACCTTCTATGACACATTCGGTATAGACAGCTTGTGGAATCAACAGCGTACCAAAAAATTCAGGTAAAAGATGTAATTGTCGAATTTTAGCCAAATGAATGAGTGGCGTAGAATTACTCACTGTGATTGGCATAGTCAAGGTCTTCATTAAAAGCATCTAGTACATTGAATCGTTGAAAGATTGGATAATAAATGGAGTATAATGGAGGAAG
>DYNO01000189.1 GCA_020721025.1 Thiomargarita sp.
TCTATATCTCTAAATTAAACCATACTTCTTCAATCTTGTCAATGCGTAACTCCTAGGGCAGATTTTGGGAGGGATAAAAAAATAGGTTGCGCCCATTCCCTAAGTTTTAACCGTTTTTACAACCAGCGTAAGAAACAGTGAAATGACCGCTTTAGATTTACATCCCGTAAATTTCAAGCGGTTTATGGAGGAATTTACAAAATGATAGTAAAATCAGTTACTTAACAGTCGGTACGCTATAACCAAATTTTTCAATCAATTGGCGAATTTCTTTGGTTTTCACAAAGTCTAAAAATGCCAATGCCACTTCGTCTTTCTCAGCTTTTTTCAGCAATACCGCTACTTGCTCTAGCGGTTGATACAATTCCTGCGGCACGAGCCAGTAGTGACCTTCAGGTTTGGTTTGATACTGCGACAGCGCGATAAAACCCATTTCTGCACTGTCCGTTGCAATAAATTGATAGGCTTGTGTAATAGTGTCACCTTGCACCAGTTTTTTTTGCAATCCGTCCCACAAACCCAGCTTAATCAATGCCTGTTTCGCCGCTTCACCATACGAGGCAATTTTTGGACTTGCGATAGCAATATGCTGAAACTTATGATTTTTCAAAGTATTTTCATCCAATTGTTTCACTTTTGGACTCCACAACACCAATTTGCCGATAGAATAGACAAAAAGGCTTTTTTCCACAGCATCCCCTTCTTTCACCAATTTTTCCGGACGCTCCTTATCGGCTGCAAAAAACAGTTGAAACGGCGCGCCATTCTTAATTTGTGAATAAAGTTGCCCAGTTGCACCCAAACTGACCTTGACGGTATGCCCAGTTTTTGCAGTGAATAATCGGTTGATTTCTTCGATGGGTGTTGCGAAATTTGCAGCGACTGCCAAAGTTATTTCGCCGGCATGAGTAGCCAAACTGATGAAAATAAGAACAAATAAGGTGAATATTCTCATTTATGCCTCCACCGCGAGCACCACGCTACTGGCTTTGAAAAATGCACACACGTCGCTCCCCAATTGAATTGCAAGATCGTCCACTGCTCCTTGAGTCACCACTGATTTCAACACGGTACCGCCGGACAGTTCTAATGTCACTTCTGCGTTGACAGTGCCCTTGATCACTTGAATTACTTTGCCACACAAGCGATTACGAGCACTGATTTTCAACGGGCTGTCAATCGGCATCAAGGTCACCAAGGGAGATTTTATCAGCGCATATACTTGTTTTCCTTCGACTATTTCTAAATTTTCAATACTGTCTTCCGTGATCATCGCGACCAACACCTCTTGTCCCTTCAGTTGCAATGTGACTTCACAATTCACGGTGCCCCGTTTGATATGGGAGACGGTGCCTAAAAATTGATTTCTCGCGCTCGTTTGCATCATTAATTTCCTCATGAGTTGTTGAAGATGTTGAAGATTAGAAAATTTTTCTTCTAAATAAGCTAAAAATTGTTGATGTTCCGATTCTAACTCTTGAAATGCCGTTACTAACATTTTTCCATAATCCGTCAATTGCGTTCCACCGCCTCCCTTGCCCCCAGTGCTACGCATCACCAACAGTTCTGGCGATAAATTGTTCATCATATCAACAGCATCCCACGCGGCTTTATAACTCATGCGCATGGCTTTCGCTGCCTTGGCAATTGAACCGTATTCATTGATTTTGCTTAATAATTCAATTCTGCCGCGCCCAATCGCATGACGTTCATCGGTACTCAGCCATAATCGCCCTTTCACCTTGGTGATTGACATATTCATGTTTCCTTTATGGTTATCGTTATGTGAATTTTAATATAACGATTGAGAAGATGCAAGAATAATTTTCAAGAGGGTAGCAATAAAATGGCGTAGTTGTATTTATCTATATGATTATACAGTGAATAAATTAAATAAATCTTACGATTAGATATGATTTTGTCGTTATTCTGAAAATTTGGGAGCAAGAAAAGAATGAAACGGGGTGGAAGCGGGTCTGTAGTTGTGGTGTGGATGTAGATCGAGATTTAAACCGCGCGCGGGGGATTTTTCTTCGTGCTTTGGTGGTTACGCCCTGATTGATCCTCCAAAAATCAATCTGCATTTGTTGAAACGGAAGATCAGCGATGTTCAACCGTGTTCAGCAGAAATGTAACAGATTCTGTGCATTGGATTTAAGTAAGATTAACATGGTCAAAAACGATGACTGGTAATCTCCCCATTTCACTAAAATGTCATCAATACAAGGTAGTATCTTCTGTTGCTTACGTCATCACGTTATTTCTATCATTTTGCTCGTTTTTTGGTTCATGCTTACCACACCATAAATATGGGAAAAATCTTACAAGTGGCTGAAAATTTCACGCATCATTCCACACTTGAGATGCACTTGCGGTAGAATTGAGCAGAAACTTGCATTGTTGTTAAGTTCGCTCCCAATGTCGCATTCCAAAAACACTATCTCCGATATACCTTCGTATAGAACCTGTTTGATACTATCTAAACTAAGTAAAATGGGTATGGAACCGAGAAAGTGTTGATAAATACGGCGTATCATATTCACTCAGTTTAAAGATGTCAAATCGGTTCTATCAAAGGCATGTATGATGAAAATATTGGGCAACTTCATTAGTGACATTCCCACGCAAACGGAATACTTGCAAATTGGGTTTTCGCCAAGTTCCATCCCATTAAAACAACGTTGGCAAACCAATGGGTTATCAGCAGATTTCATCTCGGAATACTTGGAAGTGTTCTCTGTGGGACAGCAAGTCGTTCAAGGGGAAACGTTTGTTATTTCGTCACAAATTAACGATGCAGTGAAGTATGTGGCGAATGAATTACTCGAAAATGCGATGAAGTTTAGCGCGACGGATTCAGATTATCCCACGCGGATTTCGTTTTTCTTATTCGATCAGCAGGTGGTATTTCATGTTGTCAATGCGGTTACGCGAAGCAGTGCAGATAACCTTGAGATTTTGATTCACACTTTATTAGAGAATGATCCCCACGAGCTCTACTTGGCGAAAATGGAAGCAAATGCAGAAGAATCGGGCGGTCACTCTGGATTAGGTTTCTTAAGCATGGTGTGCGATTACTCTGCTAAACTAGGTTGGAAATTTGAAACCCTCGCCCCTGATTCTCCATTCGTCATTGTCACGACAATGGTTTGTTTGGATATTACCTAAAGGAAAATTGCTAATGGAAGTAAAGAATAAAGAATATAGTGTGAGTTACCAGCCGGAAAATGCTTTGGTCACCTGTAAAGGCTCATTATCATTAAATGGTACGGCAGAATATGAACCCATGTTAAACTTGCTGTTGCAGGCGGCAGATCAACAAATGCAACAATTAACGCTTAATTTATGCGAATTAACTTTTTTAAACAGCTCTGGAATCAATACGTTCACTAAATTTGTGATTCAAGTGCGCAAGCGGCAAAATTTACAACTGCGAATCCTCGGATATGAAGAGATCGCTTGGCAAGTCAAATTATTAAGAAATCTGCAACGCTTGATGCCTACATTGGAAATCGACCTGATCTCACGAACCACGTCAATAGGTTGAATTATCGGCACAACCGTAAAAATGTGGCTCTGACTGTTAATTTTCGCCATTGCTCGCTAAAAAGGTGTCAACTGTGTTTTTCGCCAATAAAATCATCACGCAGTTAAAAATAGAACTCGAACAATTGCACAATACCGTGACGCGATTGGAGCGAGAAAAACAAGCATTACAACAACAAGTTGACGATTTAACACAGGAAAAAACCGATTTAGAAATTTCATTAGAAACAATCACTGATCATGCGGACGCAGTAGAACGCCAACTTTTAGAAGCTCGCAACACGCTCGAAATTCAAGTGATTGAACGCACGAAGCAATTAGCTGACAATAATCGGCAACTGGAACGTGAAATTTTAGAGCGGAAGCGGGTTGAAGAAGTACAGCGTAATAGTTTGATTTTTCGACAAACACTGCTTAATAGTATTCCTAGCCCCGTCTTTTTCAAAAACTTACTCGGCATGTATTTGGGATGTAATCACGCTTTTGAACTGTGTATTGGACTCAGCGAACCTCAAGTGGTGGGACGCACTGCACATGATATCTTTCCCAAAGCTCAAGCAGATAGAATTCATGAACGGGATATGACATTATTCGCCGAAAATCTTAATCAAGTGTATGAAGAACGTCTGAATTATGCTGAGGATAATCAAACCCATGATGTGATTATTAATAAAACTACATTTTGCAGTGCGGATGGGCAAGTCGCTGGTTTAGTTGGAATTATTATTGACATCAGTGAACATAAACGCGCCGAAGAAGCTCTGCGTCATGCCAAACAAGTAGCGGAAGATGCCAACCGTACCAAGACAGAATTTCTCGCCAACATGAGCCATGAATTACGCACGCCGCTCAACGCGATTATCGGTTATGGGGAAATGCTGCAAGAAGACATGGTAGATTTAGGTTGTGGTGAACTGGTTGAAGATGTGGAAAAAATTCATTCCGCGGGCAAACATTTGTTAGGATTGATCAGCGACGTATTGGATATTGCGAAGATTGAATCAGGAAAAATGTCAGTTTATTCAGAAACATTTGATGTCGAAGTATTGATAAATGATGTGACGACAACCGTTTATCCCTTGATCACCTTGCGTAAAAATAAGCTGGTGATGAATGCAGAAAATTTGGGAACGATGCACACCGATTTGACCAAAATTCGGCAAATGTTACTGAATATATTGAACAATGCTGCGAAATTTACCGAATGTGGCACAGTTCATATCACAGTGACTCGAATAAATCGCTATGATGTGGAATGGATTATTTTCCGAATCGCGGACACGGGCATTGGCATGTCGCCGCAACAATTACAAAAGATTTTTCAACCCTTTACTCAAGCCGACAATTCAACCACTCGTAAATATGGTGGTACTGGGCTGGGATTGTCCATCACGCAACGTTTTGCTGAAATGTTGGGCGGTTATGTGACGGTGGAAAGTCAATTGGGCGAAGGTAGTATTTTTTCTCTACATCTGCCCGTGCAGAATCAAAATTTACAACCCTCTCATCCGACAATTCATTCTCTCCCTGCTCTTCCTGCTGAGGTTCAAAGAGCCGTCAGTATCAGTAACATTGCCTTAGTGATTGATGATGATGCTATTATGTTGGATATCTTAGAAAATTATGTATCGAAAGCCGGTTATCAAGTGATTTTGGCAAGCAGTGGCAAGGAAGGGTTGAATTTAGCGAAAAAATTGCACCCCCGTATCATTATTTTGGATGTGATGATGCCGGGTATGGATGGTTGGATGGTCTTGTCTGCTTTGAAGGAAGATGCTGAATTGGCTGCAATTCCAGTGATTATCGCATCGTTGACAGAAGACAGAAGTGTAGGGTATGAATTGGGAGCAGTGGAATATCTGATCAAGCCCGTCGATAAAGAAGAATTGATCCGGGTGCTGAGAAAATATTTGCCATAAAAATCAGTCGTAGTTTCACACCGGGGTTTTGCCCAATCTGACAGGTTTGAATCTCTAAAAAATATTGTCATCTTGACTGAAACCAACAGTTTGGACAGTTCCAAAATTATATTTTAATATCAATCTGTTATAAAATGAGCAAGATAACGAGAATGGATTGATTTTAATCAAAAGTTGTTGTAGAAAACTGTCCGAACTATTGAGTGAGTTCCTGCTAAATTTTTTAATGATATAGAACCGGTTTGACATCTTTAAAACTAAGCCGAATTTAAAACCAAACAGGTCTATAGAACTGGTTTGACATCTTTAAAACCGAACAAGTCCATAACCAAACAGGAATGACTTAATCCACTCCGTTTAAAGATATCAAATCGGTTCTATAATGGCGAAGTGTTAAACATGTATTAAAAATAAGTTATTTCAAACAGATAACTTGATTGACGACACGCCCTAG
>DYNO01000190.1 GCA_020721025.1 Thiomargarita sp.
ATAGAAACAGCTTAATCTACATGGCTTAAAGATGTCAAATCGGTTCTATAAAAACTGGTTGCACCATCGGGTCTATCCTTGAAACGACGATGTACCCACAAATATTGTTCTGGAGCTTGACGCACTTGCTGCTCAATGAGTTGATTGATTTTTATAGCATTTTCTACTTCATCTTCGCCGGGGAAATGATTTAACATGGGTTGCAAAACCACTTGATAACCGGTCGCAACCCGTTTGACAAAAAAGGGCACCACGGCTGCACCACTCAAACGCGCCAATCGAGCCGTTGCGGTTGTGGTGGCTGCGGGAATGCCAAAAAAAGGGGCGAATACACTGCTTTTATGCCCAAAATTCTGGTCTGGCGCGAACCATAAAGGTTTATTATCTCGCAAGCTACGCACCATTTCTCGCACAGATTCACGAGGAATCGCTTTTTCCGCATGAGCCGCCCGATTTTTTTGCATCCAATATTCAACTACAGGATTTTCATGAGGTCGATAAGTGGCGTGGACGGGTAACTGCATGATTAAAAAACGAGTGGCAATTTCTAATGAAGCAAAGTGGGCACTCAGTAAAATAACCCCGTGTCCTCTTGATAAAGCTTGTTGTAAATGTTCCAATCCTTCAATTTTTCCAAATTTTTCAAGACGTTCATCACTGCTCCACCACGCATTGAGCATTTCTAACAATCCCATGCCTAATGATAAAAAATGTTGTTTCACCAAGGTTTGTTGTTGGGTGGCGGATAATTCGGGAAAACACAGTCGAATATTTACCTCTGCAATATGACGACGACGGGCAGCGAGATAATAGCCTGTTATTCCTAAAATTTTTCCGATTTCCAATTGCCAACGTAACGGCAGACGGGTGACATTCCACAATATACCCATGCCTAACCACCATAACCAGTAACGCGGGGCGAGTAATCGATATGAAAATTGCATAAGTTTCATCAAAGTGGTCGAAATTTTGGTTATCTTTATACGAAAGCTGCTGCATTAGATTATACTTAAACTCAATCATTATCTATCATTTTAGAGAGTTTAAAATTATGCGTATCTCATTCATCGGTTTCATGTATATTTTGATGCTTGTTGTCCCGCAAGTTGTAGCGCAACCACGCATTATCAATGGGGTGCCCGTTTCCGAAGCGGATAATGCACCTTGGATGGTGGCACTGGTCTCTGCGAATAAACAACCTGACAAAGGTCAGTATTGCGGTGGGGCATTAATTCATCCTTCTTGGGTGGTGACCGCGGGGCATTGTACCTCACAAGAACAACCTAAAGATATTAAAGTGTTAGTCGGCACCCGCAACTTGAAAACGTTTGAGCCGGGCAAGTTGGTTGCAGTCTCCCAAATCATTCGCCATCCTGATTTTGATGATGATAACGATTCTCCGGCATCAGATGTCGCGTTATTGAAACTTGCAACACCGGTGTATGATTATCCTGTGTTGAAACTCGCTGATTTATATAGCAACCTTGATATGCCGGGCAACAATGCCACCGTGATGGGTTGGGGTGCGATGAATCGGTCGGGGTGGAATTTCGCCAACAATTTGATGAAAACAGATTTAGGAATCATCTCCAACGAAGTATGTAATGCTAAAAAATCTTATGATGGCGATATTGTTGAAACCATGTTGTGCGCGGGTTTTCAGGATGGACATACTGATGCGTGCACTGGGGACAGTGGGGGACCCTTGGTGATTCAAACTCCTTACGGTTGGCGACAAATTGGAATTGTCAGTTTTGGTGAAGGGTGTGCAATGCCGTATTTCTACGGAGTTTACACTCGGTTACAACTGTTTCAGCCCTATATTTCCCAAATCGTTTGTCAGCAAGACCCCGCACTGAACTCACCAAAAATCAATATCAGTGTTCAAGGCAACAAGGTGACAGTTTTTTGGGGTAAAATCAATCGAGTGGATGGTTACCAATTGTATTATTCGCCCTATCCCACACCCTTGGGAGACGTACAAACCACGCAAAGTTATGATATGCACACCGATACTCAACTCACTGTGGAATTGTTGCCGGGCATGGCATTCTATGTGGCAGCAAGGAGTTACAAAGATAATTGTTATAGCGACTATTCTAACGTGATGGTTGCAGCAGCAGCACCGTAGTATTGCGATTTTGGCATATCCAAAAATATTTTTTCAGGAATTACGCAGTTCAAATCTAATTTTCAATTGATTCAAAAAGTTGATATTTTGAGCTATTTTTGGGTATTTGAATAAAATCAACTGCGTAATACCTTTTTTGTTTTAAGTGTCATTAATTCAATCGTTTGGACAGTTTTCTACAACTACTTATTAAAATCAACAAGTTATAGTTATTTTGCTCATTCGATAACTGATTGATATTAAAATATAATTTTTGAACTGTCCGAACTATTGGGGTCAATTAAACTCATTTTGAAAATTCTCAAATTTTGTCAATTCTGATTCAGACAGTTATTTTTTGATTTGAACTGCGTAACTCCGAATATTTTCTATCACCTATTGATATTCTCGTTTTAATTCACGAGCCAAGAGTAACTGCACGGCTTCTTGTGGGGTACATTCCTGTTGCAAAACTCGACATACCTGAGTCACAATAGGCATGTCGATATGAAGGCGTTGTGCCAACCGTTGTACTTCACGAGCGGCATAAACTCCTTCGATTAGTCCAAGTTGTTGCTGGGCTTGAGACTGGGATTGACCACTTGCTAAGGCTTGCCCAAAACGCCGATTACGTGATTGATTGTCGGTGCAAGTCAACACCAAATCGCCCAATCCCGCGAGACCCATCAAGGTTTCTGTCTGTCCGCCCAATGCCACCCCTAAACGTACCATTTCCGCCAATCCCCGCGTGATTAAAGCGGCTCGCGTATTTGCGCCCAATTTGAGACCATCTGTGATTCCAGCAGCAATTGCCATCACATTTTTCACCGCTCCCCCCAGTTGTACGCCAATGAGATCGGTACTAAGATATGGGCGAAATACTTGATTGTGAAATAAGCGCACCCAACTTTCAGCATACTCGGTTGAGCTGGCTGCAATGGTCACCGCGGTCGGCAATCCCGCCAAGACTTCTGCCGCAAATGAAGGACCAGATAATACTGCCAAAGGATGAGATTCACCCAAGACTTCCCGCGCGACATCGTGTAATAGTGAACCTGTATCATATTCTAAGCCCTTGGTTGCCCAACAAATTCCTTGATTTTCAGAACAGTGTGGTGTAATCTTGAGCAAGGTTTCACGAAACGCATGACTGGGCACCGCAAACAAGATGGCTTGAGCTTGGATGAGGGCGGGAATGAAATCGGTAACAGGAGATAAATTTTTAGGGAAGTGGCTGTCAGGAAGAAATTGTGAATTTTGCCGGGTGGCGAGCATCTGCTGAACATGCTGCGGGTTAATGCTCCACAAAGAAACTTGATGTCCGTTGCGTGCCAATACGATAGCCAACGCGCTGCCCCACGCCCCCGCGCCCAATACGACAATGGAATGTGACATGATTCAAATTTGGTTTGGAATGGTAAAATCAAAGGTCTGAACCTCAATTCACATAATTATCCCAATGAGCATAATTGCTGTCAATCCGAGCAAATGATGAAAATTAAGGTTCAGACGAGAATTAATTCAACGTAATTTTAATCTGACTGGTATCCAGCGGTTGTTTTTTGGCTTGGGCTTGACTCAGATGTTGCATGTACATGGCTTCAAAGTTAATCGCCGGCAGAAAGAAAGGTTGAAATCCGCCCCGCGTTGAAATATCGGTCACGGTTTCACGCGCATAAGGAAATAACGCATTCGGACAGACTCCGTTGAGCATGTAATCAAACCGATCTTTTTGAAAGCCTATTAACACAAAAATACCCGCTTGTTTCACTTCAATAATGAATGCGGTTTTATCATCAACTTTGAAAGTCAAGGTGATACTGATCACAACTTCATGTAAATTTGGCGCAACTTCGCTGGTACTGTATGATAATTCCAATTCCGGCGGACGAGGATTCATCGGGGCTTGCGTCATGAAAATCTGTGGTGCATTGGGGGCTTCAAAAGACAAATCCTTGATATACACTTTTTGTATCCCGAATTGTTCTTGCCCTTCGGGTTGCATTCCATCTGCTGAAGAATTTGAGGTATCTGCTGCCACTGCTATTATCCTTTTATGTTACAGTTTAAATGCGAAATATCGTGACGCAACTGCTCTATGTGGGTGAAAATGGGCGCAACTTGCAATGAGCGACAAGAACAAAACTAACCCTTCGTGAGTGGAAAACTGGCACCTTGCCACGCCATGAGACCACCTCTCAGATTATATACTTTTTCAAAGCCAAGTTTTTTGAGGCGATGATAGGCAGTGGCGGAACGGCTTCCCGAAGTACAACTGAGAATGATCGGGCGATCACGATACTTTTCTAAACGTTTTATTTTATCAGACAAACCACTCAACGGGATATGAAGCGAATTGATAATGTGTCCTTGAACAAATTCAGAATCTTCCCGCACGTCCAAGACTATCGCATCTTCATGATTAATCAATAAAGTCGCTTCTTGTGGTTGCACTGATTGAATTCCTTGCAATTGCTCGCCAAAGAAACTCCAGATTAACAGTCCCCCAACGGTTCCAAAAGCGAAGAACAAGAAGGGGTGATTTCCAACAAATTGAAATAGTTGTTCCATATTGACTTAATTGTTTTCCGTAAAAGTTCATTTTTGACAACACGACGTTGCTTTTTGTGCTTCGGAGGGAACGCCTATTTTGCGCAGAATGATTGCTAATGGACAAAATTGAGTGAACCCGCTTTGGAATAAATTGAGTCCTACAAATGCGGTTAAAAATAACCAGTAGGGATGGTGCAATTGTGACAGGGTGAGCGAAAGAAGAATCATCAATCCTGCGACAACAAATACAATACGTTCTGAAGTCATTTTTACGTGCAGACCTGTTATTTGAAAATAGAGTTCAGTAGATGTAAGTGATTTAAAAAAATAATTGCGGTAGTGATCAAACAGTGGTGACTTTGTGGCGAGTGACGTGAAGAGTGCCAAAGAAATCTGCAGTACTTGCTCAGTTTCTAAAACTCTAACAATCATTTACAACTGAAGTGATTTCCAAAGCCATTCGCGCTGGATAAAACAACATTGCAACTGCTTGATTGCTCAAATTTTAGGGCAGGAAACTTTGCTATTTTTGTTGACCATTTCGAGCGACAATAGTCCCGCTGAAACGTGTCGGGACTGACAACCTAATTACTATCGAGCAGAATAATCATGAAAATTTAGAGCACTACTTTCCAGTCAATCGTTCAAAATCATGTTTACTGTTTTTTCAGATAACACAATTTAAATTATAGCACAGTAACCGCTTATGGGCAGTAAGAGGAGCAAAATACTTCACGCATCATACTGATCAAACGTAGGGTGCGCGCATCACTGACACGATAATACACTCGATTGGCATCTTTACGCGAGGCGAGAATGCCTTTGTCGCGCAAAATGGCTAAATGTTGAGAAATATTACTTTGAGATGTGCCAACGTATTCTACGATGTCTTGCACGGTGTATTCTTTCTCACCCAACGTACAAAGAATCTTTAAACGCAACGGATGAGACATCGCGCGCATTGAGCGTGATGCCCGTTCAATGTCATCGTCATGTGTCATTAATACAATGGGTTGTAAAGGGGTTGACATAGCTTTTTATTCCAAATCTTGCAAATTTTGCGGATAATTAAGTCAAACGTGCACTATAGCAACTTTTCTGATACAAAGCGAATCAGGACTATTCACGGAGCTAGATGTATTATCGCATAAAAATCTTACATTGCAAAGATTACGGTAAAGTAACAAATCTATAGAACCGATTTGACATCTTCAAACTCAGTAAAAAAGTAAAGTTTAAAA
>DYNO01000191.1 GCA_020721025.1 Thiomargarita sp.
TTATACAATAGTGGTTATCAATCGACAAATCTATAAACGATTTAGGAACACTATAACACATAACATTCTTTCTCTGTTATCATTACTCCCTATCCGCTTCAACCCGTTAGTCAAAATCACTGTGAATTTAGAAAAACAAGAGCTTGAGTATTGGTTAGCGTTAGCCCGCGCGCCCGGGGTGGGTCCCGTCAGGTTTGCGCAATTGTTGAAACGTTTTGACTCACCTCAAGGGGTATTTGCTGCATTTCCTCATGATTGGATCAGTTTTGGCTTAAAACAGTCTCTGATCGATTATTTGCAACAACCTGATTGGACAGCCGTCGCTCAAGATATGGCATGGTCAAAAGGGGTAAATAATCACATCATCACCTTGGCTCACCCCAGTTATCCGATATATTTACGTCAAATTTACGATCCTCCGCCCGTCCTCTTTGTACATGGTGATATTCAGCTTTTATCTCAATCTCCCTTAGCGATAGTGGGTTCTCGTCAGCCCAGTTTTGAAGGCGATCAAACCGCACGGTCTTTTGCAGAAATCCTGTCTCGCACCGGTTTTACTATCGTCAGTGGTCTGGCTTTTGGGATTGATGCGGCAAGTCATACGGGCGCGTTGGCAGGCACGGGAAAAACGGTTGCTGTGGCAGGCACCGGTTTAGATCAGGTTTATCCCGCGCAACATTTAAAACTGGCACATCAGATCGCAGAAAAAGGGGCGTTAATTTCTGAATTTCCTCCCGGCACACCTCCGGCAGCCACCAACTTTCCGCGCCGTAATCGAATTATCAGCGGCATGAGTTTGGGTACGTTAGTGGTTGAAGCTTCAGTAAAAAGTGGCTCGCTCATCACTGCGCGTTATGCAGTGGAGCAGGGACGGGAAGTGTTTGCAATACCGGGGGCATTGTCGAATTCTCAAGCCAAAGGTTGTCACGCACTCATTAAAACTGGGGCAAAATTGGTTGAAACTCCAGAAGATATTACTGAAGAATTACGTTTGCATTTACCAACCGTTTGGCAGCAAGAACTGGTTGAAAAATCAGTTAAAAATCCACCCATGCCCGCCGAGCTGCAACCCGCCGTCACGCCGCTGCCATTATTTGAAAATGATGCAGAATATAACGTCTTGTTAAAATATATGAGCGCAACTGCCACGTCGATAGACAAATTAGTTGATCTCAGTGGCTTGACAGCGGAAGCAATTTCCTCCATGCTACTAATCTTAGAACTGCAAGGCGTGGTTAAATCCGTGTCGGGGGGCTTGTATTTACGAATCAAGTAGCGCGTTTGTTGCAATTCTGTTACGATTAACTCTCTTATCCCTCAAACCGTTGTCGAGAAATCAATGTCCGTTGTGCAACGTGAAAACCTTATTCCGTTTCAGTCTGACGCGCATAAGAAATTATGGTTTCATGATAAAAACATTGCATTATTTCAAGCCGATTGTTTAAATCGTGAAACGTTTGAGGGCGAACTGTTTGATCTCATAGTCACTTCACCGCCGTACAATGTTGGCATTGCATATCACTCGAATAATGATGAATTAAACTATGAAAGTTATTTGGCATTTTCCCGTCAGTGGTTAAGAAATTGTTATCATTGGAGTTTACCCGAAGCTCGTTTGTTGTTAAACGTCCCTTTGGATAAAAATAAGGGTGGACATCACAGTGTAGGGGCAGATATCACGACGCTGGCGCAACAGGTGGGTTGGCGATACCATTCAACGATTGTTTGGAATGAAGGCAATATTTCCAGACGCACGGCATGGGGTTCATGGCTTTCTGCATCTGCCCCCCATGTTATCGCGCCGGTCGAATTAATTCTTGTTTTATATAAAGATAGTTGGAAAAAACTGAGAGGCAGTAAAATTTCCGATATCTCCAAAGATGAGTTTATGACGTGGACAAATGGGATTTGGACATTTAACGGCGAGAGTAAGAAGCGTATTGGACATCCCGCCCCATTTCCAAGAGAACTGCCGCGCCGTTGCATCAAATTATTCAGTTATGTCGATGATTTGGTGCTTGATCCTTTTTGTGGCAGTGGCACCACGTTACTTGAAGCGCAATTGAATCAACGCCGGGCGATAGGTTTAGAATTGGATGAAGCCTATTGCAAATTAGCAGCGCAACGACTCGTTGAAGCCATTGGATTGTTCTGAAACCTGACAGAGATTTTTAACCTAAATAGTAATGGCATAACAGGCATAATACGATGAAAGAAAACATGTTAGACGTATTAATGTATTTATTTGAACACTTTATGGACGAAGATAACCAAATCAGTCACGATCAAGATACCCTCAAAGTGGAATTGGTCGCCGCCGGATTTCAAGGAACCGAAGTGAATAAAGCATTTGCGTGGTTAGAAGCGTTGTCAGAACAGCAAATCGTCGAGGAAAATTTTAAACAAAGCACCATTTCCTTACGAATTTATTTACCTGACGAATGTGACAAGTTAGATGTAGAATGTCGAGGTTTTCTCATGTTCCTAGAGCAGGCAAATATTTTAGACCCGCAAACGCGTGAGTTAGTGATTGATCGCGTGATGGAATTGGATACAGAAGAATTTACGTTGGATCAGCTCAAATGGGTCGTTTTAATGGTGCTCTTTAATCAACCTGATCAAGAAAGCTCTTTGGCGTGGATGGAAGATTTGGTTTACGATGAGGTGATGCAAGGTAAATTTCACTAAATTTCAACCGGTTGTTTGCAACCTCCATTCACCTACCCCTTTAACCCACTTTCAAGACCGGTGTCACCGTCCTTTTACCCATGAATAAAAATCTCGTTGTTGTTGAATCTCCTGCCAAAGCGAAAACGATTGAAAAATATCTTGGCGCAGATTTTAAAGTGTTAGCATCGTATGGACATGTCCGTGATTTATTGCCCAAAGAAGGCTCGGTTGATACCCAGCACGATTTTGCAATGCGTTACGAAATCATTGAAAAGAATGCGAAACACATTGAAGCCATCAGTAAAGCCATGCAGCACGCCACCGCCCTTTATCTCGCGACCGACCCTGATCGCGAAGGTGAAGCCATTTCTTGGCATGTGTATGAACTGTTACGCCAAAACAATTTGTTGCACAATAAGCCAATTCATCGCGTTGTATTTCATGAAATTACCAAGCAAGCTGTACAAGATGCCATTCGCAACCCGCGGGATATTTCGATGGAATTGGTCAATGCCCAACAAGCACGTCGGGTTTTAGACTATCTCGTGGGATTTAATTTATCGCCAGTGTTATGGAAAAAAATTCGTTACGGACTTTCCGCCGGTCGGGTGCAAAGTCCCGCATTGCGGATGATTGTTGAGCGGGAATTGGAAATTGAACAGTTCAAGCCACAAGAATATTGGTCGATAGAAGCCGAGAATGAGAAGAATAAACAAAAGTTTATCGCACGGCTCACCATCTATCAGGGCGAGAAATTAACCCAATTCAGCATTAACAACACCGAACAAGCGCATCAAGTACGTGACAATCTCGCCAAGATCGCCGCTGGCAAGTTGCAAGTGATCAAAGTTGAGAAAAAACAACGCAAACGCCAACCCGCGCCCCCGTTTACCACTTCCACTTTGCAGCAAGAGGCTTCGCGCAAATTGGGCTTTACCACCAAACGGACGATGCAAACCGCGCAAAAATTGTATGAAGGCATTAACGTGGGCAAGGGCGCAGAAGGGTTAATTACCTACATGCGGACGGACTCGGTGAATTTGGCACAAGAAGCGGTGGCGGATATTCGAGAATTGATCACCCAGCGATATGGCGCGCATAATTTGCCTGCTGAACCCAATGTGTATAAAACCAAGTCGAAAAATGCCCAAGAAGCCCATGAAGCCATTCGACCCACCGCCGCCGCCCGCGCTCCAGAAACTGTAGCCAAGTATTTGAATGAAGACCAGATGAAACTTTACACTCTGATTTGGCAACGCACAACAGCCTGTCAGATGATTCATGCGACTTTAGACACGGTGGCGGTGGATTTCAGTTGTGGCGAAGGGAATGTATTTCGTGCCAATGGTTCAACAGTGATCGATCCCGGTTTTATGCTCGTTTATCAAGAAGATGTCGATGATAAAAAAGTGGGTGAGGAAGATGAGAAGATGTTGCCTAAAATGGAAGTTGGCGAATGGATTAATTTACTAGAAATCGCTGCCAATCAACATTTTACCGAACCGCCGCCGCGTTATACCGAAGCCAGCTTGGTGAAAACGTTAGAAGAATATGGCATTGGTCGCCCTTCCACGTATTCGAGTATTATCTCGACCTTGCAACAGCGTGAATATGTGATTTTAGAGAAAAAACGCTTTCAACCGACTGATGTTGGGCGGATTGTCAATAAATTCTTGACTGAACATTTCACGCAATACGTTGATTATCATTTTACGGCAAAGTTGGAAGATGAATTGGATGCGGTTTCACGCGGTGAGCAGCAGTGGATTCCGTTGATGCGTAAGTTTTGGGATAAATTCAAGAAGTTGGTGGATGAAAAACAATTGACCGTTGATCGCAAGGATGTGACGCATGAAGCCCTTGAAGAATTATGTCCCAAATGCAACAAACAGTTAAGTATTCGGTTGGGCAAACGGGGACGGTTTATCAGTTGTTCTGGTTTTCCGGAATGTGATTACGCTCGGAATTTAGATGATAATGGCGAAACTCCCGCCGCTGCCGAAGTGGTGGAAGGGCGCAGTTGTCCGTTGTGTAATTCGCCGTTGCATGTCAAACAGGCGCGCAATGGTGGGGAGAAATTTATCGGTTGCAGCAACTATCCGAAGTGCAAACATGTTGAACCATCACCAGAAAATCGCACCGGTGTGGTGTGTCCTGTTTGTCATAAGGGCGAACTGATTAAGCGGAAGTCTCGTTTTGGCACGTTTTTTTATTCCTGTTCTGCTTATCCTGAATGCAATTATGCCGTATCGCACGTGCCCGTTGCTGAACCATGTCCGAAATGTGGTTGGGAGATTCTGACGATCAAAGTCACGAAACGTTGGGGTACGCAAAAGGTGTGTCCGCAAAAAGAATGCGATTATGCAGAAACCATTGCCCCGCCAGAAAAAGCAACTCAAGTGACTTGAAAAGCAACATTTGGCAGAAAAGAAAGCAAGTGTAGGGTGTATAAACGCAGTGCCATGTACCGAAAATTGAAAACTTCAAAACAAGGTGTGTGATGCTTTGCTTGTACACCCTACGCTTGCTGCTTGGATTTATTGGAGTTAATTGATGACGGCACAAAATTTATACGATAAAGATTTTTACGGTTGGATTTATCACAACATTGAATTGATTCGTTTGGGTCAATGGGAAGCGATTGATAAAACTTTATTAATTGAAGAGTTAGAAAGCATGGCGAAACGGGATAAACACGAGCTCATCAGCCATCTGATTATTTTAATTGCCCATCTACTCAAATGGCAGTTTCAATTGAAACAACTTTCTCAAACATGGATCGAATTTGAAGGCAAAAGTTGGAAACGTTCTATTGATGAACAGCGCAAACAGATTCAACGTCAATTGAATATGAGTCCCAGCTTAAAATCTTATTTACTACAAGCAGTTGCTGAATCTTATGAAGATGCTGTCGCTTTGGCAAGCAAGGAAACCCAGCTTTCCATCACGCTATTTCCACTTCATTGCCCTTATACCATCGAACAGTTATTCGACGAAGATTTTTATCCTACACCCGATGATAAATAGTTATCAAACTCTGAGCAAGCGTATGGATAGGGGATCGTGTACCAATTGCTTAGACACCCTACACTTGATCAACCCTTTAGGGTGCACACATTACCCATTAGGGGATCGGACACAACCCTTTGGGGGTGGCATGACCCATCACCCATTGGTCCTGTTACATTTCTGCTGAACCCGGTTGAACATTGCTGATCTACCGTCCCAACA
>DYNO01000033.1:0-2042 GCA_020721025.1 Thiomargarita sp.
TACCACTGCGGTCTAAGCAACAGTCCTGACCATTTTCCACTTTAAACTTGCCACTTAAACAAGTTGGATAACCTGACGAGGATGGCGGATCAACAGAATGGTTTTGAGGAGGGCTGATTGGGGTGTTAGTAGAATCCGCTGCACAACTCCACTCATTGTTATTATTACCAAGACCGCGCCCTGCCAGAGCTGTGACTTCCATCTTCATTTGTGGTGTTTGTATCTTTTGGTCGGGGCTATTCACCGGGATTTCTTTAGTTGCCCCTACTTTGACAGACTCCCAATCAGGACTGTCTGATGCTTGTACCTGATTTAAGACACTCAAAAACTGTCTAGTAAAAGTTCCTCCGCTTTGTGGATCACCAAAAGAGAACTGCTCAGGTACCGAGCTCGAAGCGATAATATAGCCTTTATAATTTAGAAATAATTTTTTGAAACCAATGGGTTGATTTTTCTCTGTTCTACCACGTTGAGTGATTCCCGGCACGAACACATTGCAAGCATCTGCCATTGTGATCAGAAGGCGAGGATTCTTTCGTTGAAGTGCATCCTTAACTGCACTCAGCTTCAGTAAATTACCACCACTTCGTTCCACACCCATGAGGGGCCACCGATCTCCACCGCCGGGATTAGCTCCATGCCCGGAATAGTAAAAAAAGACCACATCATCTGGACTGACCGACAATCCATCGATAATCTTATTAATTTCTTGGAGCTTTCCGCGCCCTGCGTGTACAACAACATCTTGACCCCCCAGACAAGTTGCCCGACGAATGGTGTCCGTCAGTTTTCCAATGGCAGCAACATCTTGATCGGCACCAATTTTTGTGTCTGCAACGTCAGCAACGATAATGGCATGAAGTGTCGCAGCCCCTACGAAAATAGGGAACAACGTAATAAATACTGCACCTATGCCAAGATATAACGACAGATATTTTTTAGACATACGACGTTTCCTTATTGTTGAGTAGGTTGTTCTGAAAATTCAGTTGGAAAAAGCTTAGAAAGCAATTGATTAACTGTCCCAGCGATAGGAGCGTAATCTTGAGTGTCCGTTTTACCTTGGTGAGCAAATGTCCACATATTGCAATACGTCGATAGAAGAACGGAGACTTCTTCCTTCACCTTAATGAACCGCAAGGCTACTATGGGCACAATCAAACATTTTTTATGCGGTGGACCCCAAAAATAACTCTGCTCGCTCAAAACAAGGGTTTTTACCTGCTTCAGTTGTTCGGCATTAAGCACCACGGGACCTTCCCGCACCAGATATCCACCCAGTTGATTTTCTTCTGGGACATTTTCATTGGGTTTTTGTGGATTGATCAAATAGGCTTCCACCTTAGTCGCTTTTTCTAAAATTGGCTTCATCCCCCCCAAAAACGCATCGAGTTTTTCATTCGACTTAGCATCTGCCTTCGGGGAAGATTCAACCGGAGGCTTCTTCGGTGGCAGATTGTCATTTGTGGTGACCGGGGTTTTCGTTTCCCCATTGGGATTACTCTGTGAATTTTGCTCCTCAGCAATTAAGGTTGATGAAAGTAGCAGTAGGGGTGCTATCAAGAAATATTTACGTCTTTTCATAAGAAAATCTCCATTTCTAGTGGTTTTTACTAATCAAAATTAGGGAATAATTAAATGATAATTTCAATAATTTGATTTCTTACTTTATTCATGATTTCTTTGAAACAAAACGACAAATTGTCTTTGGGCACAGTTCTAATGCCAACCATTGCAAACTCTCCAGAATTGCTTGGCGACTGGTTTGCTCGTCAGGGAGAACATAAATTTGGTTGGATGGCTGGCGATTAAAATTAGGAATAAATTGGCGAACGCGACGAACGTCAGCGATCCAACCAAAAAGTTGATCGATATCTTGAGATTGAGGTAAAGAGTAAGTTTTAGTACGGACAGGAATACTGAAGAAAAAACAAAGCACCAGACAGATTTTAAGCCAATCTGCCCAATCTTTAACGAGGAATGAGTGTAAGCAATTATTTAGTTGATTAACATAATTAATTTTTGTTAATATGTTACATTGA
>DYNO01000033.1:2142-18796 GCA_020721025.1 Thiomargarita sp.
CGAATTGACGAATTGACGAATTGACGAATTGACGAATTGACGAATTGACGAATTGACGAATTGGGTTATGCCTGACATTTTCAGTCGCCTCCTTACGGCTTGACATTTTGGGTTACCCCCATTTAGACGTTATTATATAATTCACTTTTTTTGAAACTATAATACTATTTTTCTCTCAAGTCAACAACACTACCAACTTTTCTTAAAAAACATAATTACCCTTTTTCACAGTATAAACCTCCACATCAATCAGTTAAATGAATAATCAATTATTTAGTATTTACGATAAATCCAGTGAGCAATGCCAAGGGTTCGCGGTCAGACATCTCGGTCGGATACACTCGAACATCTAAACGACGCAGCTCTTTGTCCACCGTATCAGTCACTTGCACTGTCCAAAACCAGTTTCGGTCTGCCATCTGCACTTGACCTTGGGTTTTGCCGACCGACAGCCATTGTTCCCGTAACCGTATCTCGTTCAACACGTTACCCGCCACCCAATGCGCTATCGTCTGATCTCGTAGATAACCTAGATTTTCAATTTGTTGCTGAGAGGTTTTCAACACCGCCGCCAACGCGATTGCCAACACTGCCAAGGCGATCAAAATTTCTAATAAAGTAAATCCGTTATTTCTCAACATGATGTAGCGTCATTTCCCCGGTCAACTCCCCGCGCACCACAACCGCCGGTATTTCGTCCGTGTCCATGTGAAACTTCACCATAAAAGGAGTAATTTCACCACTGGACAGCAGCAACACAAGCGGTTGTTTCACGCGATCAACCAATTGCGGCAACTCGACTTTTTCCCCTTCGATCTCTGCCATTAAAATCATTCCCACCGGCAAATGACGCAACCGTAACAAATCATCATCGGGCAAGGGTCGCCAATCTCGTTGATATAACTGCCAAAATTGATATTGCGTCGTTCCCAAACTGATGCCCAATTCCTCTGCTTGCATCGTGGTTTGCTCACTGGCTAACGTCAACAATGCCACAAAACGTTCCGCTTCTCGTTGTAAAGCCTGCTGTTTTCCCCCGTCGCCAATAGATAACGTGGTAAATGTCAACACAATACCGATGATGACAATCACTACCATCAATTCGATGAGAGTAAAAGCGCATTGCCGCGAGGAGGGAGGAAATAGTGAATTCACATTGAGATAATTCTTGGTTCAAGACGAGGGATAAGATAAAATTCGTGATAATTCAAGAATTAAGCCGGCGTATTGTGTTCAACCCAGCGTTCACCAGTAGGCAACGTTTCGCGTTTCCAAAACGGAGCCCGATGCTTTAATTCTTCGATTAAATAACGACATGCGTCAAAGGCTGCCCCACGATGCGCCGCCCATGCCGCCACCAAAACAATCGTATCATTGGGGTGCATTTCACCGACCCGATGCACAATCAAAGTATCCATAATTTGCCATTGTTGCATCGCTTGATCACTGATTTTACGCAAGTAACGTTCAGTCATTTGCGGATAATGCTCCAAAAACAGCGTTTGCACGGCATCACCCTCGTTATTGTCACGCATTGTGCCAACAAACGTACTGACTGCGCCAATTTTGGGATGATGTTGTTGCAATTGTTGTTCATATTCTTGCAAAGTTTGCCAAGGATTGAAGGTCATTTCTGTCACTACCACCTGTTGCATCTAACCTCCTGTCACAGGTGGAAAAAATGCAATTTCATCCCCATCTTGCACCATCGTATCCCGGTCAACATATTCTAAATTAATCGCGGCGAGAATATGTTCAGGAAAATGGCTATTATCAACCGCCAAAGTCCATACTTGCGCTACCGTCAACGGTTGAGCCAAATTTAATGTAACTTCTTGTTTTCTAATTGTTTCACGCAGACTGGCGAAAAATTTTACGGTAATCGACATGACATTCATCCTTGACGGATATAAACTGCGTAATGACGGTTCAGTTTTTGAAAATATCCGCCCACTGAAATTTAAAAATTTACGAAAAGTTGGGAAAACATGTCAAAAGTAGCCGCAGCAGTGAATAGAGTGAGATTTGCCGCTAAAAAAGCAAATTTGTTAACCTTTTTGATGATTAATCAATGCGTAAGCCGAATGATTGTGGATGGATTCAAAATTTTCTGATTCCACCGTATAAGCCGCCACCCGTTTGTCGATATTCAAACGCATTGCCACACCACGCACCATGTCTTCTACAAATTTGGGATTGTTATACGCATGTTCTGTCACATGTTTTTCGTCCGGACGCTTCAATAAACCGTACAATTGACAAGATGCTTCAGTTTCCACAATATCAATCAAATCTTCAATCCACAAAAAACCATTGGTGCGTGCTGCCACCGTGACATGCGAGCGTTGATTATGTGCACCGTAATCAGAAATCTCTTTAGAACAAGGACATAGACTCGTGACGGGCACAACCACTTTCACGGTAATGACCGGAGGGGCTTCCTCAAGAATCTCACCGATGAAGGTAACTTCATAATCCATCAAACTTTTCACTCCAGAAATCGGCGCGGATTTTCGCACAAAATAGGTGAACGTCATTTCGATATGCCCAGATTGCGCTTCCAGACGCTTAATCATCTGTGATAACATCGTCTTAAACGATTGCACGGTGATTTCATACTCATGTTCGTTCAGAATTTCCACAAAACGCGACATGTGCGTGCCTTTGAAATTATGCGGCAAATTCACATACATATTAAAATTTGCAATCGTGAATTGTTCACGCCCAGCACGATCTTTGACGCGAACCGGATATTTGATGTCTTTAATCCCTACTTTATCAATAGCAATATGGCGGGTATCAGCGGAACTTTGAATATCAGGAATGCTGTGATCAGGTGTAGCGGTTGGGTTCATCATGAGACCTCGCTCGACAACAATATGAATTAATTGTATATTTGTGGTAGCAGGAACGATTTTCTGGGCGGATTGAGTCGTAAACATCAAAATGAGAATCAAAATTCAAGTCACTGATAATTCACAAATTATGACCCACTTTAACCTTGTGGAAACGAAAATCATCGACAACTGAAGCCACAAATCTTTTATCTCATTATAGCGATAATCGGTTGACAAAAGCAGACGGGCTCAAAAAAGTTCAGTGCTTGCACACTAACCCGCTAAAATATTTAAATATTTCATCCTACACTGAGTGCGCATGACCCAGTGATGATGAATCGCCGTAATGGTTAATTTTCTAAAAAGAATAAGAAATTCCCAAGCGTAGCGACAAAATCTGCTCGGAGATGTCGGCATCGAATTTATCAAAATTTTTATAATAATAGTCGTGCCGTATCACAGACACGTCATAAAACCATTTATCCCACAATGGTGCCTTCCACTTCACCACTAAACTCGTGCCTGTCGCGTCCCCTTTGGAATCCGCATTTAACAAATTTCGATACGTTGCCGTCATATCCGCATACGCCGCGCTAAAAGATAACTGTCCCCAATCTTGCACCTGCCAACCGCCCCCCGCGCCCACAAAGAAGCCCTGCCCCTTCAGCCGCGTTTTCGCACCCACAAATGGCGACCCTGCCAACTCGGTAATTGTTGTTTCACCGTATTTGTAGCCAACAAAGGTACTCAGTGACTCATTGAGCACATAACCTAAAGAGACCGTTGCGTCCTTTCTATCAAAATTTACTCGATCTGACAATAAGTTAGTCGCTTCTTCCTCACTGGTTGCTGGATTTTTCTCAATGGCAAAATTGATATAATAACGTTTTTGATAAATCCCTGTAATATCAAAACCTAACGACGCAATTTTTCCATTAATGCTGCTATTGTTGACCGAATATTCAAAATCACGTTGTGAAACCGAAAAAGAGGGTACCCAAAGAAAATCTTCGACTGCCTGACTAGTTTGACAAAACAGACTCATTATGAGCGAAACAGTGAAAATACGATACATGATGGTCATTTTCCTAAAAAGAAGGTGTGAGAATGATAGATGGCGCGGGTTTCGCTGATTTATTTTTATCTCTTTCCGCTTGTTCCGCCTGCTGTCTGATTTCAACTTGCAACGCCAACAACCCCGAATGCGTGGGGGAAGCCTGTAAACCTTTTGCAATTAACGACTGTGCTTCTTGGATATCTTTTTGTTGTTGCTTATTTTTTGCCGATTGATAATATTTTTCAGCCAATTGCAACACACCCTCCTTTGCTTCCAGATTTTCCGGTGCGAGAGTAATCACATTGCGATAGGTTTGGTATGCCGCGTCTAATTTTTGCTCCTCCTGCTGTTTTTTCGCGATATTGAGCAAATTTTGTATCGTATCGACTGATTCTACAGCTTTTTCTACCGGTCGTTCAATCACTTTTTCAACCACTTTTTCAGCCACTTTTTCCACAACTTCTCTGGGTGGAGGAATGGACGTAACTGTCGGTTGAGACAGGATTTTATTTAAATTTTGCAAGCCACTGTGACGAGGAACGATACTTAAACCTTTTTGCACCAACATCAACTTTTTCTGAGTATCCGGCTCATTACGGGCTAATTTTTCATAATTACCTGCAATTTTCTCAATATTTTCAATAGTTTGCTTATGATTCGGTGCTAATTTTAACACTTGCCGGCAAACATCCAACGCATCCTCATTTCCAGATTCAGTCAAGGGAGTGGTGGCGAGCAATATTTCCACTTGTTGCAGTAACTCAGCAATATTTTTTTGCTGCATGATTTCTTTTTGCAAAGATTGTAAATTCAGATGATTAGGAAAAATATTCAATCCTTGTTGCACCACAGATAAAGCATTTTCATGATTTTTTTGAGCGCGCGCCAATTTTTCATAGCCATCAGGAATTTTTTGTATCCCTTCCCTTGCTATGGATTGAGTGCTGTCCAAATTTAAAACTTCCTGATAAGTGTCATACGCCAGCTTTAACTGCGAACTGGTCACATATTGTTGCGCTTTCTCAAGTAACTCTTTAATTTTACTTGCTTTACCAATTTGTTGAGCTAACTTTTCTTGTTGAATAATCTCATCGGCTATTTTTCGCTCTAACTCCAATAAATTTAATGCATTAGGCTTCACTTGCAATGCTTGTTTGATGAATGCCAAACTTTCAGTTAATTTATTTTGCTGCTGTGCGGCTTGAGCTAATTGCTGAAAATGATGAGCAATGCGCTGAATCCCTTGAATTGCTTCACTATTGGTAGAATCCACTTGCAAAATTTTTTGATACGTCTCATACGCGTTATCGCCTAGTGGTGCCAACAATTTTTCCGCATTCCATTGTAAATTTGCCTGAGTCAACAACGGGCTAAAATCCGGTGCTGTTGGCGAATGTGCAGAAAAGCGATCATATACCCAAGGAAATATGAGTAATAAACTTAAAATGATCAAAATGACTGCAATTCGATAACTAGGGCGTTTCGGCGCGGTTATCGTCAAGGAAGGCGAAATAATGCTATTAAAATCAACCGGTTGCTTTCCCTGTAAGGCTAATTTAACATCGGGCACACAACAAAATCGCTCTTCCCAACGAACTGCCAAGGCGCGCACAATCACATCGTTAGTAATACTTGAAATATCAAGCTCTTGCATCTGCGCGGGAGGAATTAAACTGTCTTCACCATAACGATCTGTGGCAGCCGGTGGCAATTGTCCCGTCACCAACAAATACATCAACGCACCGCAAGCGTAAATATCTGTCCATGCACCAATTTTTCCCTTACCGGAATATTGTTCGAGCGGCGAATACCCATGTTTCAGCACCAAATCTAAACTCTGACTGCATTCCCCCACTACATGCCGCGCTGCCCCAAAATCAATCAATACCGGCTCACCTGTCTTGAGAATACGAATATTTTGCACCGAAATATCACGATGATAAATGGATTGAGCATGAATTTCCGTCAGCGCGTCGAGTAGCGGAAAAATGATGGCTAACATTTGCGTTTCAGACAGTTTGCCACCCGCGCGGTTAAGAGTATCAAGAGGGCTATCGCCTTCTAAATACTCCATCACCATGTAACCGGTTTGATTTTCTTCAAAAAAATTGATAACTCGTACAATATTAGGATGATCAAACTTTGCCAGATGACGAGCTTCATTAATAAATAATTCTAATCCTTGAGCAAACGCAACTTCTTGTTTTTTAATTGGAATAATATTCGCAGTCACAAAATCGCGCGTCGCCAGTGCCGCGGGTAGATATTCTTTTATCGCGACCTTTTTTTGCAGCCACAGGTCAAATCCCAAATAAGTGACTCCAAAGCCGCCCTGTCCTAAAATTTTGCCGATAACATATTGTTCTTTAAGAACAGTTTTTGCTTTAAGATACAAAGGATGCAGTTTGTATTTGCGTTCGTCATAGCCACACTGCGGACACAGTGCCCCCTGTTCATGAGTGTGCATACAATTCAAACAAAGCGTGTTAGGATTTAAATTATCCTTCATATATCAATATTTTTAGTTGTGATTTGGTGTATCGCAAAGCAAAAATGAGACCGCTGAATTTAGTTTAAATGATATCGACTTTTAAAATGTCTGAAACGGTCAACCTAAGTTCAGGAAAAATATGAGAAATAATCTGTTGAGATGGATTAAACGTCGTCATCTCATAAAATCCTTCTTCTAAGCGCAAAACAGACACTTTTATTTCTTGAGCATCCACAATCCAATATTCAGGGATACCCAAACTGGCATATTCAGAACGTTTGTAGCGATAATCACGCGTATTCGATTCTGGACTCACAATTTCAATCAGTAAAATGGGTAACGACTGAAAAACTGCCGATTTCTCCATCAATTCCTGAGCTTGGGCTTGAGTGACGATTCCTAAATCAGCAATTCTTGATTTGTAAAGTGCTGTTCTCACACCCAATTCTCGCAAGCAGACCCACGGTAATTGTTGACGTTGAATTTCAGCATCTAAGATTTTTTCAAGCAACTTCGCGATTAAAATATGTCGCACGGTTGGCGGTGTCATAGAGGCTAATTCCCCGTCGATAAGTTCATACGATACCTCGCTATCTTGCTGATAATTCAAATATTCTTCAAACGTCACAAGCTTTTTAGCAACGTTTAACATAATATTTCTCCTGCGTATATGTCATTTAAATCAGAGAATTGATTGAGGAGGACGGTAAAAATTGCACACCGCCCATTTTAGCGTCCGATTCGCTCTATTATACCGCTTTCTCGCCCTAAAAATAATTAAAGAAGTTTTATGTTGAATCAATCATTTGATGCAAAATCGTTTATTAAGACATTGACCAATAAGCCCGGCGTGTATTTAATGTTGGATATGACCAATACCGTTATTTATGTGGGCAAGGCAAAAAATCTAAAAAAACGCGTTGCCAGTTATTTTACTCAATCTCAAACAATTTCTTCTAAAACCAAAGTATTGGTCGCACAAATTGTACAAATTGAGGTTATCATCACACATACGGAAAATGAAGCCTTAATTTTAGAAAATACGCTGATTAAGCAACATCAACCACGCTATAATATTTTACTGCGAGACGATAAAACCTATCCATATATTTTATTATCAAACCATCCGTTTCCACGCCTTAGTCTGCATCGCGGGGCAAAACGCGATAAAAATCATTATTTTGGTCCCTATCCTCACGCCAGTAGTGTACAGGAAAGTTTACAATTACTCCAAAAACTTTTTTTGATTCGTCTTTGTCATGACAGCTACTTTCGCCATCGCTCGCGCCCCTGTTTACAATATCAAATTCAACGCTGTACCGCGCCCTGTGTGGGTCTCATTGATGCTGAAAGTTATGCTGAAGATGTGCATCATGCCACGTTATTGTTAGAAGGTAAAAGTCATGCAATTATTGAAAAACTGGTGATAAAAATGCGAGAGGCGGCAAAACAGTTAAAATTTGAAAAAGCGGCAAAATATCGAGACCAAATCAACCAGTTACGCACGTTACAAGAAAAACAATATGTCAGCACGGAAGGTGGTAACGTAGATGTGATCGCCAGTGTGGTACAAAATAATGTGGGTTGTGTGCAAGTGTTGACCATTCGTGATGGGCGACAATTGGGCAGTCGAGCATTTTTTCCTGTGCATATTGAAGGAGTTGACGAAATAGCCTTGCTCAATGCTTTTTTACCGCAGTATTATTTGAATTCTCGTCGCGATTTTCCCGATGAAATTGTGATTAATCAAACACTTAAAGATGAAAATTTACTAAAAACGGTCATTAGTCAACAAGCGGGCAAAAATATCCATTTACATGCAAAAGTGCGTAGTGCGCGGGCAAAATGGTTGGCGATGACCGTGGAAAATGCACAGGCAAGTTTGCTGCAAAAACAACCATCGCATTACCGAGATCGCTTGACAGATTTAACCAACTTATTGAAATTAGAGAGTTTGCCGCGGCAAATGGAATGTTTCGACATCAGTCACACTCAGGGCGAGGCAACTGTGGCTTCTTGCGTGGTTTTTGACAGTGAGGGGGCGATGTTGAGTGCTTATCGGCGGTTTAACATTGCGAATATTACGCCCGGTGACGATTATGCGGCAATGCGGCAAGCAATAACCCGTCGTTATGCGAGGCAACAGAAAGAAGGGGGACAATTGCCAGAAATTCTGTTTATCGACGGAGGCAAGGGTCAGGTTAAAATCGCTCAAGAGGTTTTATGTGAATTGCAACTTGATGATCAAATTAGAATTATTGGAGTTGCCAAAGGGGTGGAGCGTAAGCTCGGATTGGAAACTTTGATTTTAGCCCCGTTCGATGGCATTTCGGCGCAAACGCTGCATTTAAGACAAAATTCTCCCGCATTGCATTTAATTCAGCAAATTCGTGATGAAGCCCATCGTTTTGCATTGACTGGACATCGGGGGCGGCGGGAAAAACAGAGAAAAATCTCGATGTTAGAAGAAATTGAAGGCATTGGTGCGAAGCGTAGGCAACAGTTGATCAGCTATTTTGGTGGATTGCAAGGGGTGATGCGGGCGGGGGTGGAAGGTTTAGCCAGTGTACCGGGCATCAGTCGGCAATTGGCGCAACGGATATACAATTTTTTTACCCATTCATCATAATTTGGTAGTGAGCAGTTATGAGTTAAATCAAATAATTATCTTAAATCAATGCTGAACACTACCCTTTTAAATGCTACCAGATTAGGCTTACTTTTTTGGAGGGGCAGGTTCTTCTTTGGGAGCAGCGGCTTTTACTCCATCACAATAAGTTTTGATGTACGCTTTTTCAGTCGCAATCCGTTGTTTTCGAGCAGTTTCATCCATTGGCACCGCTTTGCCGGGATTGGCAGAATCTAATGTTACCACTTCGCTTTTCGATTCCAACACTTGCAAATCTTGCATCGCTTTCTGACAATTCGCATTTTTTTCCGCCATCATTTTTTCAGCATCGTCTTGGCTCTCGGTAGCCGCACTTTCATCGGTTTTTTGTTCCGGTTTCGGTTGGGAACCTTCGGCGGCAGCAGACGGTACCCCCTTGATTTCCTTCACTTCCACCTTAATTCCCGCAGGTGGAGGCGTTTGAGTATATTGCATATTGCCTTCTTCATCCACCCAACGATATAATTCTTCTGCATACAACGAGTTAGCGCACAACAATAACGCGAGTAAATACCATGATTTCATAAAACAATCCTCTGAGTGATGTCAGTAAAAAATAATGTTACGCAGTTGCTTATTTCTAGTTAAATCAACGAGTTCAATTCTAAAAATGTAATTCAGATGAATATTTGCTATCAAAGCCACGAGATGGCAAATTTAACAATAATTCATTTAACAACCATATTGATCACGGTATCGTTGAATCGCTTCAAGTATCCCTTTTTGATCTGGTTGTTGGGCAAGGTAATGGATTAAATCATCCAGTTGAATAATACTCACGACCGGACAAATCTGTTCAACTTCTTGAATTGCCGATAATTGTCCTTGTCCACGTTCCTGACGATTGAGAGCAATAACCACGCCTGCAAGTTGGGCTTGATGCCGATGTATCAGTTCAACCGACTCCCGAATGGCAGTTCCCGCGCTAATGACATCATCAACTAATAGCACCCGTCCTTGCAAGGTTGCCCCAACAATTTGCCCGCCTTCACCGTGATCTTTCACTTCCTTGCGATTAAAACAATAAGGAAAATCATGATGATACTGATCTGCCAACGCAATTGCGGTCGTAGCCACCAACGGAATTCCCTTGTAAGCAGGTCCAAAAAGCACCTCAAATTGCAATGTAGAATGTTCAATTGCCGCGGCATAAAATCGTCCCAACTGCGCCAATATTTTACCCGTATTAAACAAGCCCGCGTTGAAAAAATATGGACTTTGCCGACCTGATTTCAGGGTAAATGTACCAAAACGTAACACTTGGTGTGCAATCGCAAATTCGATAAATTGTTGTTGATAGTCTTGCATGGTATGGGTTGCAGTGTTTATGTTACAATGAAATTATGTTGTGATACCAACTGATTAGATTTTGATGAATTTCTATTCAATTGACTCATTTTATAACATTTGCAGTAAAATAACCGAATAAAGAATTATCTCTGCGGAAATATTTATGTGATATATTCGTTCAATCTTTTAGATAATTCTTAAATTTCAACCGGTTAGTTTCATCAGTTTTCAACCACGATCTATCAACACCTACCCAAATATCACAAGTTTTGTATAACCACCTCTTAAATGGATTATTATGCGATTACTTGCACTTCTCTCAATAGCCACGCTATTTTTGCTAAATTCCTGCGCGACGCAACCGCGTAAAAACTTGACATCACCTATGGAATTTAAGTCTGCGATTCACTCGTTAGCCCATGATTTGTTCACTCAACTTGATAATTCTCAAGGTGTTTTGGGCAGGCTTGCTCAAATTCCGGACGGGGCATCGAACTCACAAAAAACAGTGTTAATCGATCCGTTTATTGATTCCCTTAGCGGTGAAAGTGTTAAAGCGGGTTTACAAGTTCAGAACCTCTTGATTGAAAACGTAAGTATGCATTTCAAACAATTTGCTTTGTCCCCGCTCACCCCGGATAAATTGACTCAAGCTCATTATGTGATGGCGGGAATTATTTACTTGGATGATTACCAGAATGAGGATAAGCGTTATCATGTTGCCGCTTCAATTTTTCAAGCAGACACGGGGAAAATTGTAGCACAATCAGAAAGTTGGATTGAAAATAAAAACTTGGATTATACACCTGTGCCAATTTACAAAGATAATCCGATGTACATGCTCAAAGACCCGTTGTTAAAGGGAATGATTGAAACGGCGAAAAATCCGGTGGGTGCGTATGCACAACGTGGTTATTTTGCGGCATTGAAGGCACAGGCGGTGACGGTGGAAGCCACAGCCGCTTATGAGCAAAAAGATTATCCTAAGGCAATGAATTTATTTCAAAAAGCGATAGATCAAACGCAAGGACAGACCATGAAGGCTTATTCTGGACTGTACCAAACTTATTTGAAAATGAAGAAGTTAGCTGAAGCAGAACAAGTGTTTGCCACTTTATTTGCGTTGGGGGTGAGCAACAATAATATCAGTGTGCGTTTTCTGTTTTCGGTCAATTCTGTGGAATTTGTGGATAATTTAGAATTGCGAACTCAATATGCTTTTTGGCTCCGCCAAATTGGAAAGTATTTTAGAAACAATAAGTTATGTACTAAAATTGCCGGTCACAGCAGTTTATCGGGTTCAGAGAAGTATAACGAAGATTTGTCATTAAAACGGGCGCAGCAGATTTTGCATCTGTTACAACAGCATTTTCCTGCTATCCATAAGCGGGCGAGTGCGGTAGGCAAGGGATTCAAAGAAACTATTGTTGGTTCGGGGACGGATGATTCTCGTGACGTAGTTGACCGGCGGGTCGAGTTTGTGATCGTGAATTGTGCACAACTCCATCTCCCTCTGTAGAAAAATTGAAAATCAGAAATTAAGCAGTAACATCAGCAGCGACTGACTGAACAGGGTAAAATAGGCAAATATTTAAAATATCTTTATTTTTATCAATAAGATAATATTTGTCATCAAACATTTTTAATTTCTGATTATTTTCCATAATTTAACGTGACAGGATATTTATGCGAGTAACAATTTTTGGTTCAGGTTATGTGGGCTTGGTGACCGGTACTTGTTTGGCAGATGTGGGTAATGACGTGCTGTGTGTTGATGTCGATGCCAGAAAAATTGAATTTTTACAACAAGGTATCGTGCCGATTCATGAACCTGGATTGGAAGAATTGGTCAAACGTAATGTGGAATCCAGCCGGCTACAATTCGATCTCGATACGATAAAAGCAGTGGAATATGGCGAAATACAATGTATTGCCGTCGGTACGCCGCCCGATGAAGATGGATCAGCCGATTTGCAGTATGTGTTACAAGTAGCTGAGACAATTGGAAAATACATGAATGGCTATAAGTTGATCATAGATAAATCGACTGTCCCCGTAGGTACTGCGGATAAAGTGCGTCAGACGGTGCAGGCAGCATTGGATCGGCGTGGTGTGACTTATGAATTCGACGTTGTTTCTAATCCGGAATTTCTCAAGGAAGGCGCGGCGATAGATGATTTTATGAAGCCTGATCGCATTGTGATTGGGATTGAAGCGAATCGCGTGCGACCGGAAGAAATTATGCGGGAATTATATGCACCGTTTAACCGCAATCATGACAGATTAATCATCATGGATGTGCGCTCTGCGGAATTAACCAAATATGCTGCAAATGCGATGTTGGCGACTAAAATCAGTTTTATGAACGAAATCGCAACAATTGCTGAATACGTTGGGGCGGATATCGAGCAAGTACGGGTTGGTATCGGTTCTGACCCGCGCATTGGTTTTCATTTTATCTATCCCGGCATCGGTTATGGGGGATCGTGTTTTCCCAAAGATGTACAAGCGTTAAAACGCACCGCGCAACAGTTGGGTCTCGTTCCCAAAATGTTAGAAGCTGTAGAAGAGGTTAATTATCAGCAACGCGCATTATTTTTCGATAAAATTCAAAAGCATTTCGACAATAATTTGCAAGGACGGCGGTTTGCGTTGTGGGGGCTGACATTTAAGCCAAATACCGATGATATGCGGGAAGCACCGAGTCGCACCTTGATGGAATCGTTGTGGCAACATGGGGCAATCGTGCAAGCCTATGATCCTAAAGGAATGTCAGAGACGGCGCGGATTTATGGTAATCGTAATAATTTGATTTTATGTGATAAACCAGAAGCAACGTTGCAAGATGCTGATGCGTTGATTATTGCGACAGAATGGCGAGTATTTCGCAGTCCTAATTTTGCCTTGGTGAAGAACTTATTGAAATCACCAGTGATTTTTGATGGACGTAATATTTACGAGCCGCAGCGCATGAAAAAACTCGGTTTTACTTACTACGCAATTGGACGGGGTGATTCATGGCATCCTTAAATTTAGCGAAGTAATTTCGTCATGGGGAGTTGCGCACTGATAAAAATAATTGCCATTAAAACAATACGTTATGACGATTACTTTTTAATGAATTATTTAAGATGTTTGATAGGTAACAGCCTGTTTTCAAAACCTATTTCATTTATCTATGCGTAACTTCTCATAAAAAGATTGTTGGAAACAGTTGAGGTATAGAACAGGTTTGACATCTTTAAAACCAAACCGAACCGAGTCTATACCAAAAAAGCATTGACAGGTAAAGCATGTCACATTAGAATCCTCACCATGACTGAAATGTGACGCAACTGAGGGAGTTAAGCGATGTTATTGGCACATAAAATTGAACTCCAACCCAATGAAGCACAACATCTGAATAAAGCCTGTGACACGGTAAGACATTGTTACAATCAACTGCTTGAACATTTTAGCAAGAAAGAAAACTCGTTCTCACTTCTTCGCAAAAGTTTGGTGTGTTTGGCAATCGGTTACGCACTGAAAAGTTGAAGAGTTACATCCGGATGCGTGAACCAATTCGTTTTAGCGGTGGTTTGGGCAAAAACTGAGCAGGCAGAGTTTCCATACATCGCTGAAATTAATGGACAATCTTGGCGACTTCGGATCAACGATTTTCCTAAACAACCGCTTTATACTCTGTTTATTGATGATCAAGAAATCGGCAATTTTGATGAATGGTCTCTGGCTTGGCAACGGTAAAATAGCTTGAAACCTGATTGGGTATTTTTAAAATCTGTCAGGTTTCGCAGCGGGTTTTAAATAACTACCTTACTGAATTCTCTCACTTTTAAACTATTTAGGAATAAGTCATGAAAGGTGCGCTCTCCGGGTTGATGAAACAAGCCCAACAAATGCAGGAAAAGTTGAAAAAAGTTCAAGAAGAATTAGCTACCATGGAAGTTACTGGGGAATCAGGCGCGGGCATGGTGAGCGTGGTAATGACTGGTCGTCATGATGTCAAACGTGTGGTAATTGATCCCAACTTGTTGAAAGAAGACAAAGAAATGTTAGAAGATTTGCTCGCCGCCGCGGTGAATGATGCCGTGCGTAAGGTGGAAAAAACCAGTCAAGAAAAACTGTCGTCGCTCTCCCTGCCCGCAGGTATGAACTTTCCTTTTTAAATTTCAGATAACAATCATGAGTTTACGTTCGGCTCACCTCAATGTATGGTTTGAAACTCCGTTGGGAGAGCGTCTGCTACATGCCGAAATATTGGAAGTGCAACGGTGCTTGCCACAGTTGTTCGGCTATCATCTGGTGCAGGTCGGCGGCGTGGGACAGGGGCAATTGCTGCAAAGTAGTCGGATTATGCAACGTCATATTCTGAGCTATTATCTCAGTACCGTGCCTCCTCCTTACACCCTCGTTCGTGGTGAATTGGATTGTCTGCCATTTGCAGCGGATAGTATTGATGTGATTGTTTTATCTCATGTTTTGGAATTTGAAGATCAGCCGCATGAGATTTTGCGAGAGGTTGAACGGGTGCTCATTCCTGAAGGCGTGGTGATTATTCTGGGTTTTAATCCGATCAGTCTTTGGGGAATTTGGCGATGGTTCTTGGCAAATGAACAAACTGCCCCTTGGTGTGGTAAATTTATGACCTTGTTGCGGGTCAAAGATTGGCTCAGTTTACTGGGATTTGAGAAAATTGAACAACGCACTTTCTTTTTCGCGCCCCCATTTCGGAGTCAACATTTGCGTTCCACATGGTTAGAATATTTTGGTAATCAATGGTTTGGTAACTTTGGTGCCGTTTACTTGTTGATTGCAAAAAAACGGGTAACGACCTTAACCCCGATTAAACCCAGATGGTCATATTCCAATTCTGTATTGGTAGGCAGTTTGCCGGCGCGTTCGCAACTCAATCGTTGTGATTTAAATACTGATAATGAACAATAAGTTACAGTCTATCTTGCTTCATCTCAATTGACAATCGAAGGAAAAATGATGGAATATTCCACAGCCGATTTATCTGATAAATATCCGGATGTTGTACGTGTTGCCGATCCCATTTTCAAAAGTTATGGTGCAAAAACTTCTTTTGGCGGGCAGATTGAAACCGTGAAAGTATTTGAAAACAATGTGTTAGTGAAAGAATGGCTCAGTCAACCGGGGCAGGGAAAAGTGTTAGTCGTCGATGGTGGCGGTTCATTGCGCTGTGCGTTGGTCGGCGATATCATTGCGAAGTCCGCGGCAGACAATGGTTGGGAAGGTGTGATTGTTTATGGTTGCATTCGTGATTCAGCCACAATTGCCACAATTTCGATTGGAATCAAGGCATTAAATACCCATCCTTTTAAAAGCATTAAACATGGTCATGGCAATAAACATATTCCCGTGTTGTTTGCCGGTGTGACATTTCACCCCGGACACTATGTTTATAGCGATGCCGATGGGGTGATGGTGTCAGAAAAGCCACTGTCTTTGTAGAAAGTTGTGGGCGATAGATTTGAGTTAGTAACAAATTGTTTTAACATACATTTTCGTCAGCGACCCGATTTGTTTCCCGGTCAAATTTCCTAGCGTTGTGGACAGTTTTTTAGCACTATCAGTCAAAATTGCGATTCTGATGGATATTTCGATAAAGTTTTAAAACTGTCCAACGGATTGATTTCAGAAACCTGACAGATTGAGAATCGGTGGGTGCCGAATTATGCGACTTTCACGACATCATTTTCTGCATCATAAACAACAATTCCTTGCGACGCGAGCGATTTCACCGCAGCACCCAACGCACCGGCATCGCCCAACCCGCCCCAAGGACTGCTGGGATTGGTGATGAGAAACATGGATGATTCGCCGCCAAAATCTTTCAAAATGGTCAAAATTTTACTCTCCAAGTCATTCATAAATACTCACCTTTCATGTCTTTTGAAATGTTTAACTGGAACTAACCCCGCAGCTTGAGACGGTAATCAGATTGACAGCTTGCTTCTCGTATTCATTAAAGCAATTGACTGCTATCTAAAAATCAACGATACCATCCAACCCAGTCACCGTTTACAGCCAATCGAATCAGCAAACCATCGTTACTCGCTTCAATCACAATGCTCACTTTTTTAAATCATGGCAGTAGAACTTTTGTCCCAAATTCTCGCCCCTAAGCATTTTAAATATTCCAGCAAATCAATTTATTGCTCTTGAACTGCGTCCTACCACATCGGGTTATTGTGCGACAAGACAGCAAATCGGATACCATAGTTTAAGATATGCAGCCATGTTTGACAATTGTCGTATTGCATTTCATCGGTTAATTAATCAATCCC
>DYNO01000033.1:18896-21688 GCA_020721025.1 Thiomargarita sp.
GCAGCCATGTTTGACAATTGTCGTATTGCATTTCATCGGTTAATTAATCAATCCCATGTACACAGCCAATTATACAGATTCACAACTCTTTGATCTTGGAGCTTTTGAAGCCAGTTTACAGACAACAACGCAACACTTGGGCATCTTTCGCAGTGTGTTAGAAAAAGGGCACGCGACGTTAAGAAAACGCTTTCAAACCAATATGAACGCGACCGAATACGTGCATCAGCGTGCTTGGTTGGTGGATCAATTGCTGCAACATGCGTTTAATAAAATGTTTGTGACTCCTTATCGGGAGCATATTGCTCTGGTTGCCGTAGGCGGATATGGACGTGGTGAATTACATCCTTGTTCCGATGTTGATATCATGTTGCTGCTTGATGTTCAACCTGATGCTGAAATACAGGCAATTATCGGACAGTTTATCACTTTTTTATGGGACATCCGGCTGGAAATTGGACACAGTGTACGCACCGTTGCGGAATGCCATACCGAAGCCTGCAACGACATTACTATTGCCACCAATTTGCTCGAAGCGCGGTTATTGGTGGGTTCTAACGATTTATTCCAACAATTACAAATATGTAGCGAAGTGTGGACAACCAAAGATTTCTTCGCCTCCAAAGTGGCAGAACAACAACGTCGTCATAACAAATTTTACGATACTGCCTACAATCTTGAGCCCAACATTAAAGAAGGACCGGGCGGATTGCGTGACATTCACATGGTCGGTTGGGTGGCAAAACGGCATTTTGGCGCGCAACGCGATCTCGGTTCGACCTCGCTGCACGACTTGGTATCTCACGGTTTCCTGACTGAAGAAGAATATCATAGCTTGACGGAGGCGCAAGAATTTTTGTGGAGAATCCGCTGTTTTCTCCATTTACTCACCGGGCGACGTGAAGACCGCATTTTATTCGACTATCAACGTTCCCTCGCCAACGCTTTTGGCTATCAAGACACGAAGACGCAACTGGGTGTTGAATTGTTTATGAAACAATATTATCGCACCATGATGGAACTGCGTAGCTTGAATGACATGTTACTTCAATTATTCGACGAAGCCATCATTTACGCCAACGCGCCCGCGGTGAAAAAATCACTCAACAAACGCTTTCAAGTGCACAATGATTATATCGAAGTGCGGCATGATAAAGTTTTTATGAATTATCCATTTGCGTTGTTAGAAATTTTCCTGCTCATGGAACAACATCCAGAAATCAACGGCGTGCGTGCCAGCACCATTCGATTGATTCGCCAATATCGCCACCTGATTGATGACGCGTTTCACCGGGATTTACGTTCGCGTAGCCTATTCTTTGAAATTATGCGTCAACCACAAGGCATCACCCACGCGCTACGTTGCATGAGTCGTTACGGCGTGTTAGCCGCGTATATTCCCGCGTTTGGCAAAGTTGTGGGGCAGATGCAATATGATCTATTTCATGTCTATACCGTTGATCAACATAGTATTTTTGTAGTCAGAAATCTGCGTCGCTTCATGATCCCCAAACATCACGACGAATTCCCACTGTGCTCGAAAATCATGCTCTCCCTGCCCAAACCAGAGCTATTGTATCTAGCCGGCTTATTTCACGATATTGGCAAGGGGCGGGGCGGCGATCATTCCAAGATTGGCGAATCCGAAGCCTTAAACTTTTGTCAGGCACACGGACTCAGCGATTTTGACGGACGATTAGTGGCGTGGTTGGTGCGTAATCACTTGGTCATGTCAACCACGGCGCAACGTCAAGATATATCCGATCCCGAAGTCATTAAGAAATTCGCCCAACAAGTCGCCGATACCACTCGCCTCGATTATTTATACTTGCTCACCGTCGCCGATATCCGCGCCACCAGTCCGAATTTGTGGAATGGTTGGAAAGATTCATTACTCGCCAGTTTGTACCGTAAGACTCAGCAAATGTTAAGCACGGGTTTAACCGGCATCGACAATCGGCGCGCCCATATTGAAGAGATTCAAGCTGCTGCCCGCCAACTGTTAGCTGACCCTGCCAATGTACATGTCGATGTCTTGTGGAAAGATTTAAGTGATGATTACTTCCTGCGCGCCACCCCAGAAACCATTGCCAAAGAGACGGAAACGATTTTAAATCATGCCGATTTAGACGAACCTCTGGTATGGGAACGGCAACAAACTCAAGGCATTACCGAGATCATGCAGTATTTGCGAGACCGTCCATATATTTTTGGGGAAACCACTGCATTTTTGGAACAGCAAGGCTTAACCATTGTTGATGCGTGTATCGCGCCGACCGAAGGGCAACATACCATTTCTGAATACATGGTGTTATCCGCAGATGGCAGTGAACTGAAAGACCCAGTGCATATTCAAGCGATCTTGGATGGGCTGAAACAAACCTTAACGCACAAGGGTAGCATCAAATTTGTGCCAGTGAATCGACGCATTCCCAGACAGATCAAACATTTTCCAGTACCGACCTGCATCATTTTCACCCAAGATTACGCCAATGATCACACTGTTATGGAAGTGGTCACCACAGACCGTCCGGGATTGTTATCGCGGATTGGGCAGACGTTTATTTCATGTGAAATTCGGTTGAAGACTGCGAAGATTGCAACGTTTGGGGCGCGGGTGGAAGATATTTTTTATATTACTGATTTGAATAATCACGCGTTATTTTCCGCTGATCAATTGGATTGTATTCGAGAGCAATTGTCTAATTTACTAGATGCTGATGAACCTATTCAACCGATGATGATGAATGTGTAAAGCTGGGGGCGCGTCGGTTTATGACAGTGAGCAAAAC
>DYNO01000192.1 GCA_020721025.1 Thiomargarita sp.
TAAAGTAGGAATAGTCGCGACCAGAATCAGCGAGACTTTAAACGCACGTAAGAGTCATTTAAGACTTGAGTTATCAAGCAGTGATGTTGACGACGTGAATAACGTTTGGTTTTCTACAAACGCTTAACGATATTTTTAAACTTTACTTTTTTACTGAGTTTGAAGATGTCAAATCGGTTCTATATTAATCAATTTCCTGATTTTGAAGCAGATCGTGCCGCGGGCAAGAGAAATTGGGTGGTGCGTTTGGGACGAGAACAGGCGCGACCCTATTTTAACTACATAATTTTAGCAAGTTTTGGCATGATCCTGCTGGGTATTGGATTACAACAACTTCCTATTTTGACAGGATTGGCAGGGTTCGCACTCCCATTGGGCTTCAAAGCGATGCATATTTTACAAATACATTATCAACAAAAACATCAACTTATTCCAGCAATTCAGGCGACAATTGTATTACACAGTGTCGTGAGTTTGTGGCTCACCTTTGTATTTTTATTATCTTGAAATACAGACCAACCACATTTTAGTTATTTTATAGAACCGATTTGACATCTTTAAATAGAGTAGATTAAGCCATTCCTATTTTCACAGGAAAAGCACAAAATACTTTCCTGCTTTTTTGGAAATGGTGACTTGTTTTAATTAACCGCTAAAACGAATTAGTTCACGCATCTGCACATTTTGTGTTAATGTTTATTAACTTTTTAGGATCGGCAAGGATAAACCTGTTATTTAGTTTCTAATTCTAATTCCAAAGCTGATCTTGCCTGATTGATTTCCGTGGGTAAAATTTCTTCGATGACGCGAGTCGCCTCTTCAATACGTTCATGTTGCCCATGATGTTCAAGCTCTTGGCAAAGACGTACCAAGTTAGTCGCGCCGAGATTGGCACAACTTCCTTTGAATTTGTGAGCAGCAAGATGCAATTTCTGCCCATTCTTCGCTTGCACCGCAGTTTTCAATTCATTTACATACTTGGGCAACTCTTGAAGAAACAAGCCAATAATTCGTTGTAATCCTTGCGATTTCATACAACTTCGCAAATTATCTAAAACTTCAGTGGCAAGAACAGGTTTTTTTGGATGAAGGGGATGAATAGAATCATGAGATTTAGCGGATTCTTTGGATTTCAAAGACACTGTTGTCGCAGGTGATGGAGTGACCGGTAAATAGCGCGCCAAAACAATCTGTAAATCTTTTAGATTCATCGGCTTAGTTAAGTAATCATCCATCCCAGCAGCAATACAGGCTTTGCGATTATCTGCCATTGCATCCGCAGTGAGCGCGATGATTGGGATATGTTGCGAATTGTCTTTTTCGAGCGCGCGGATGATGCGGGTTGTACTAAAGCCATCTAATTCAGGCATATAACAATCCATAAAAATCAAGTCGAAGCTGTATTGCTTTAAATGACGTAAGACTTGAGTCCCGTTCTCAGCGACAATGACTTGACAACCCAACTGTTGCAGCATGGCGCAGATAATTTTTTGATTAATCAGATTATCTTCAGCAAGTAAAATTTGCTTACTCTGCCAGTGAGACATGATGACATGGGGCAGGCTATAGGGACGGGCAGTTGATGGTTGCAAAACTTCCCCATGCAATACCAATAAACATTTCAATAAATCGGACAGCGTGATCGGTTTATTGAGGCAATAATCGGCTAACTCGGTTACAGGGTTATCAACCCGATGATTGATAAACGCAATTTTTAAGCCTTGCTGCGCGAGTTCATCACACAGTTGCATAACAGATTGTGGCTGATCTTCCATCAGTTTCAATTCGATCAGAATCGCTCTAGGTTTTTCAGACTGTTGTGCAGCTTGTTGTTGAGCCGAGCCGAGCGTGGTGGCGATGATAGGGCGCATTCCCCATATTTTCAGTTGTTCCTGCAAGATAGAAAGCAACGGCAAATGCTCGCTGACGACAATCACTTGTCGATTTTTTAGCTTTTGTGCTGGTTCGGGAAGATAGGGCGAAACTATCGGTGTGTTTGAGACTCTCAAAGGGAGCTCGAACCAAAAGCAACTCCCTTTTTGCTCATCGCTGTTTAACCCCATGTTTCCGCCCATGATCTTAATCAGTCGTTGCACAATCACCAGACCGAGTCCCGTCCCGCCAAACCGTCGGGTAGTCGAACTGTCTGCTTGAGAAAACGGCTGAAATAACCGGTGCTGTTGGACTTCACTGATGCCAATTCCCGTGTCAGCGACTTCAAAACGCAGCAACAAGTCGTTTTTTCGAGACATTTCTGTGTTACTGCATACTGATAACGTGACATAGCCGGTTTGCGTAAACTTAATCGCGTTACTCAGCAGGTTGCTGAAAATTTGTCGTAACCGATTGGGATCGCCAATGAACATCTTAGTAAAATGTTGGGGACAGTGCAGCAGTAATTCCAAGTTTTTGCTATAAGCACTCTGGGAAAAAACGCTAATCATGTCTTCCAATAACGTTTGCAAGTCAAACTCGATGGATTCCAAAACCAATTTACCGGCTTCGATTTTAGAGAAATCCAAAATATCATTGATTAACGTGAGTAGCACATCGCCAGATCGATGAATTACTTCGATATAATGCTGTTGTTCGGGAGTCAGCGAGGTACGTTTTAGCAATTCAGTTGTACCCAATACGCCGATCATCGGAGTACGAATCTCGTGGCTCATGGTGGCAAGAAAATCACTTTTGGCACGATTGGCTTGTTCCGATTCCACTCGCATGATTTCAGCGATTTGTAGTGCGGATTGTAGTTTAGCCTCGGCTTGCTTTTTCTCGGTGATATCGGTTGCAACGGTCAAACTGACAACGCGCCCATTATTCCACAAGATCGGTTGATTTTCCACTTCAAACCAACGTTGCAGTCGTTCATCAAAACGTTCCCAATGAATGCTATGGATGCTTTCACCTTGAGAATTAATGAGTTGTGGCATATTACACTCTGGGCAGGGATAAGTTTGCGAAGGTGGCATGATAGCTTCCCAGCAACGTTTGCCAACCAATTGATCGCCATAGAGTTCTTTTGTATAGTTGTTGACAAAGAGGATGCGATGACTTTCTACATCCACGACATACACTGCCGAATCAATGTGATTGAGAACGGAGGTGAACTGCTGTTGCAATGAAAGCAATTGATTTTGTTTTTCATTGAGTTCTTCAGTGTAGCGCGCCAGCAGGTGTAGTTCATGGTGGGATTTCAACATAAAACGAATTGCGTTACGAAACCGGGTGGTCTGCAATTCCGTCTTACTCATGTAATCATTGATGTCGTAACAAGTCATGACTTTTTGCTCCGGCACCATCCCCGGTTGTCCAGTCAACACTGTCAGGCGCATCAACGTGTACTGCAATTGTTTACGAATATAATCAATCAGTTGTAACCCAGCATCGTCTGTTTCCATCACAATATCGATCAAGGCAATCGCGGTATCTGGATGACTTTGTAGAATCTCACAAGCCTCTGCCATAGACATTGCGTGCAACAATTGTAGTGATTTGCCATCGAACTTAAAATTTTTCAGAATGAGTGCAACAATTTGGTGAACATCTTGCTCATCATCGACAATCAACAACTTCCATGTTTCAGAAAGGGGAGAGAAACGTCCCAAGGTGGCAAACGATGGAGTGATAGAATGAGAAACTGTTGCCAGTTGCGCGATATCACCACTTTGTTCTTGTTTGTACAGTTTCATAGACTTCACCAAAAGATGAAAAATTCATGAGAGAATGAGTTGGAGCATGATGAAAGACAATCTAATTCCTTGAATTGAAACGTTTCCTTGGGTCACTCACTATTTTTCAATTGTGAAGTAGCTGCTATGGATATCAGTAGAATTCATTGGTCAAACGAGTGAGTGTTGGAGAAATTATAACACTGTTGCAATGTCAGACTGATTACAAATTGATTGAATCATGCCTAGTTCTGTAGAGAGGCAAATATATTTTATTCGTTATTTCATTAATTTATACACCCTACCTGACTAAGCTCAGACCCTTATGATTCTGCAATTTTTAATGAGGTACTGAATAGTTGATCTAAATGGGGCACTTGATACAACAATGTGCCATCCGGCTGCAATGTCAAACTCGGTTCAACTTTTTGCCCGACGGGAATCGGTTGCACTTGGGTGTCAAATTCTGGAATCAACAACAATTTTGTACCTTGATACGTCACAGCAAATGTACCATCCATCCGAAAAATCGCTTTTTCCACGCCCTCAAATTGCTTGGCTTCTTCAACCAAAATCTCAGGGGATAACACTGCCGGATACAGCTTTTGTGACGAACCATCGGGATAAATAATTTTCGCTGCGGCTTTTGCCCGGACATTTCTACTCGAACGCATTCCCGGTTGCATCGACGCATCCGCTTGATCCCAATTACAAATTCCTTCGGGCGTACAAATATCTTCCGGCGCAGGCTCAACAAAGGGATCGAACATGCCGATACTGTGAACTTCTTCGCCGTCGCGCGTCCGTTTGATGGGAATATGTTTGATTAGCACTTCCCCCGTGGGACGAATATCAATGGTGGCATTTTCGCTCAGAATAGAAAGTAAACCTTCCGGGTCTTGCGTCATCGGCGTGATCGGAATTTCTTTGCCATCGTCAGTGACTAAAATGTATTGCCCTTGCTCATTCATCTGCAAGCCACGCAACGCATCTTCAGTCAAGATAAACAAGTGTTTAGGATCAATCATGAAGGCAAATTTGTTTCGACCTCCCCCGCCCACCGCTCCCGCGACTGAGGCATGTACCACACCCATCGCTTGTTGTGAGGCGATAAATCCAGCGGCATCACCCAATTTATTGATCTGTGGCAGAATTGGATTATTTCCCTTGCCACCCAGTGCAAAACTGCTGTTTAAATCTGTCATCTCTGGCAAAGTGAGACCGGAGGGTAAATCGCTAATATTCAAAGATTTTAGTGCGATTTTGCTGTTAGGCGGTGCGGTGAGATTACCTTGTGAATCAATTGCCCAACCCTTCGGCAACAATTTCTCAGCTTCTTGAGGCGTGATTTGTTCAACATCAAAGTTGGTCAACAACTTGGCAACTTCTTCGGTCGGCATGGCTTTGAATTCTTCTGTATTCAGTTCTTGAATTTGCTCTTTGTCAAGCGTTTGAGTCACTTGCGGAGAAATCGCACCCATATTTTCAGCCGTTAAACCACTCAGCGCGGTGACAGGAATTTGTGCAAACTGTTCGGGCGTGATTTGGCTGATCACACTGGCGGGTAATTGTGTCAACGTTTGTGCGTTGAATTGTTGAAATATTGGCGGTGGAATATCTGCGACTCGTGTGATAATTTTTGCCGAGGGCGGAATTTCCACCGTGTCATACGTGCCCAACGCGATGATTGTGCCCGTCAATTTGCCACCCGTGACATTGGCGTCCGGTAAAATCACTGGATTTTCAAGCACACCGTTATTGATGGCTGAACTGTTCGGCGATAGGATGGGATTGATTAATGTACCGTTGTTGTAAATCGTGCCCGCGTAGTTACCACCTTGCACTTGCGAATACTGGCTGACTGTGACATCTTGCAATGTGCCCAAATTGGTGTTGAAACCGCTGAGTTTGCCGCCGGTGACGGTTGAATTAGGAGCAATGGTGACGTTCGCAGCTAAACCATTATTCATCGTATCTCCAGCAAGTACGCCGCCAGAAACGCTTGAATTTTCAGGAATCGTTAAGTTTGTTGTCGTTTGATTGTAGTTCGACATTGAGCCATCAACTACACCATTGTTGAGCGGAACTGTCGCAACCACAGAAATGACATTATCTGACCCGCCGCTAGAACTGGGTGGAGAGATTGGAGTCGTTGGAGTTGTGGGATTAACTAGGATATTTCCACTGAATTGAGGTGCTGCATTGT
>DYNO01000034.1 GCA_020721025.1 Thiomargarita sp.
AATATCACTGATAATCATTCTCTTTGTTAATGATTGTCAATGGTTTAGAAGCTGTAAAATAGCCATTGCTGACAAGTTCATCAGAGTTATTAGAATTTTCTAGGGGAATCATGAAATTTGTAGATGAAGCAAGAATTGAGGTTATCGCAGGCAAGGGCGGAGATGGCTGTGCCAGTTTTCGACGAGAAAAATTTATTGAATTTGGCGGTCCCAACGGTGGCGATGGGGGCAATGGGGGCAGTGTTTATTTAATCGCAGATGAAGGGTTAAACACGCTTGCCGATTTTCGTTACACCAGTATTTTCCGCGCCCAACATGGACAAAAGGGTATGGGTAGCGAATGCACTGGCAAAAGTGGCGAACCGTTATACATTAAAGTGCCTGTTGGAACAGTCGTTTATGACGAAGCCACGGAAGAAAATTTGGGCGATCTGACCAAACATCAACAAACGCTGTTAGTCGCGCAGGGGGGACAGCACGGTTTGGGTAATATGCACTTCAAAAGTAGCACCAATCGCTCGCCTCGCCAATTTACCCCCGGTACGCTCGGTGAACAACGTCGTTTGTATTTGGAATTGCAAGTTTTGGCAGATGTGGGTTTATTGGGCTTGCCGAATGCGGGTAAGTCAACGTTTATTCGAGCAGTTTCCGCGGCGCGTCCCAAAGTTGCCGATTATCCGTTCACTACATTGCACCCACATTTAGGCGTGGTTTCGCTCGGCACGGCGCGCAGTTTTGTGATTGCTGACATTCCCGGTGTGGTGGAAGGCGCGGCGGAAGGCGTGGGCTTAGGGATTCAATTTCTTAAACATTTATCACGCACCCGTTTATTGCTGCACTTGGTGGATATTTTGCCGGTAGAAAGTGATCCAGTTGAAGATGTTGAAAAAATTGCCCACGAGTTACAAAAATACAGCGAAACTTTAGCACATCGGGAACGTTGGTTAGTGTTGAATAAAATGGATTTATTGGCGGCGGATGAGATTGATGCCCATTGTCAGGCGATTGTCGAAAAACTCAACTGGCAAGGACAGGTATTTCAAATTTCAGCAGTGACTGGACAGGGTTGTGATGCCGTGTGTCAAGCGATTTTAAGTTATTTAGAACAACAAGATACGAGTATGACCGATGACCAAAACACTCAGAACGCTTGAACTCGTGGGCTTATTCGTGGTGCTGCCCATTCTCTACGCGCAACATCTGATCCCCATTTTCGAGTTTTTTTTTGCTCATCTTATTCACCCTCTGTCTCACGTTATTGCTGACCGACCGCAGTTTTGATCGACGGGAATTATATCAATTCAAGCTGTTCAGCGGCTGGCAGTGGCTAATCGTGCGATTTATCGGATTTGGGTTGCTCATCTTCTTGTTTGTACTCTATTTCATGCCAGAGCGATTATTCAGTTTTGTGCACAGCCGTCCGAAATTATGGGCACTGGTCATGATGTTATACCCGATCATCTCAGTCTATCCACAAGAATTGATTTATCGCAGCTTTTTCTTTCATCGTTACAAAGCGTTAATGCCCCTTCCCGCGCTGATTGTCGTCAATATTCTCTGTTTCAGTCTGATGCACAGTATTTTTCACAATTGGGTCGCGGTCATTTTTACCCTAATCGGCGGGGCACTTTTCATACAGACTTATTTACGCAGTCATTCTTTACTCACAGTGACGGTAGAACATGCGATTTATGGCAATTGGATTTTTACCGTGGGTGCCGGTATTTTCTTTTTTAATTCACACAGTTGGCGTTAAGCAGTGAGGTAAAAGCGATGAGTTTGCTCATGGAAGCCTTGAAGAAAGCCGAAGCGGCAAAATTGGCAGTCACGCCTCCGGTATCACCGGTATCAGTCGAAAAAAAACCGGTGACAGTTGAAGAACATGTAGAAATTGCTGAAGACGAGGAAGAATTAGAAGAAATTCGCGATGAGGTCAGTGCGTGGCAACAACAATTGCTGGCAGAAACTTCGGAACGGGCGACTTTTATTCTCGAAGAATCTCAAGAAAATCCGCTAGATACCCCCGTTGATGATGAGTCGCCGTTGGTGGAAATGTGGGTGGCAGAGAAACCGAAAGCAATTGATTGGGAAGCTGGAATTTTACCAGAATTTCAAGCTATCCTTGCTGCGGAACCAATTTCTGAACCCCTTGTTTTAGAAGATAATCACAGCAATTTACCTTTGGAAGAAGAGCCCAGTGTCGATTTTGAAAGTGCTCCTGTTGAAACAACTCCCCCCGCGCCAACACTGAGTTTTTCGCGCGAAATTGAACCAGATTTGAGTTTGGATAAGTTACACCAAGAAACGCCGCCTTCTTTAAAATTAGATTGGGATGATGAAATCGCGGTTGAGCCGTCATCCCCCCCTCCCATCACGTCGAGTTTTGCACCATCGCCCCAACCCGCGCCTGACGATTCAATTAAGCCGTTGCCAACAGTTGGGGAAAACAGCGCGTCTGCCCATCTTTCTCGTGAGCAACAAGCTGCGGCGCAACGTCAGGAAATTAAACGATTATTTAAAGCCTCTGCTCGCACTGCGTCGTATCGTTGGGTGTATCTTGTGATGGTTCTGGTCATTTTTGCGGGAATCATTGGATTTTATGGATTGCAAAATAAAGCGTTGCTGACTCATTATATTGCTTTGTTAAACAATCAGTTTGTTGGGGAGCCCTTGGTGGTAAATTTGCCTCCTGCCACCCGTCCGTCCAATCCAATACCAACGCATCCTATTGAATCAACAGCCATTCCTCCCGCTGAAAATCATCCGCCAACGCCGCCTCAAAATGGGATGGATGCTTCACCCAAGCCCGTCGCGCCTGTCATGGCAAAACCGGTGGAAACACAACCCGTTGAATTAGCGGAAAAACCTGCGGTTGCTCCACTCAATAGGCGCGTTACTCCAACACCACTGACAACTGCGCCGGAACCTGAAAAAGTTGCAATTCAACCCAAATCTTCTCGTTCTAAGCCGAGTGTGCCAGAAAATGCAATCGCGATGATGCAAGTTCCTAAAAGTACAGCGATTCAAATCACGCGTTCTACAATTAAGCCGCGTTTGCATCAAAATTTAACTCAAGCCTATGCTGCATTTCAACGGGGTGAAAATACTCACGCGTTGACTGCGTATCAGACTGTTTTACAACAAGAACCTCGTAATCGGGACGCGTTGTTAGGGGTGGCGGCAATTGCGGTGCGTCAGGGCAATCATCCTCAAGCACGGCGGTATTATCAGGAAGTGTTGAAATATTATCCACAAGACCCGGTGGCACAAACCAATTTATTGAGTATTTCTGAGCAAGTCAATCATGAGGAACGGGAAACGCAGTTGAAAACCTTGACTCGCACCACGCAACAGCCGGCTTATGTTTATTTTCAATTGGGCTTGGTTTATGCACAGCAAAATCGTTGGAATGATGCCCAACAAGCGTTTTTTGAAGCCTATCGCATTGATTCGCAACAGGCTGATTATGCTTATAATTTGGCTGTCAGTTTGGAATATTTGCATCAACCACAAGCAGCAGCGACTTATTATCAACGGGCAATGCAATTGCAGCAAAAACAGGAAAAATCACACAGTTTTGAACCCCAGCTGGTGCAACAACGGATTGCAACTTTGCTGAAAATGCCAACCCACAGGCGAGAAGTGACGAATTTGCTTGATAATGTTGAATAAAAATATTGAGAATGGCTGAAGAGTAGGTTACATAAACGCAGAGTCATATATCAAAGTATTGAAATAACAATGATATATGACGCTTTGTTTACACGCCAACGCTTGAATTTACGCCCATACCATCATCCCCATTTCATGCGGATCAGTCAATAAATCATGAAAGGGAAAAATTCTGATTTTGAATTTCAGCACACCGCACCAATCTGGTTGAAAAGTGAGGCGATACAAATATTCACCATTGTCTAAGGGACGTTCGGGCACAAAACGATAAGCCACAGTTGGCACTTGACTTTCACTTTCCCATGAGCTTTTAATGCTGACATTGGGCATCACACCCGTATCTACTTGCGACAATTTGCGAGATAATAACAATTCCACCGCCACATCGTGCGGGTCTAAGCCATTGAGCCGAATCGCCGTTTCAATTGTGACTGGTTCATCGTAAGACAACCGTTTGTGGGGCGCAGTCAACAAATGCACTTGCACATTTTTCCATAAACTCCGAACTTTCGATTTCCAATCAGCCAGTTGGCGCGCCTTGCTAAAATTGTCTGCACTAAAACGCCGTCCTTGTAATCCCGCAGGAATATAAAATTTATCAAGATATTCGTTGAGCATTCGTACCATGTTAAAACGCGGAATTACCGAAGTCATCGAACGCTTAGATTTTTCTACCCAACTGCTGGAATAATCTCGCTTATCCCGGTCGTAGTACAATGGAATCACTTCGTTTTCGAGAATGTCGTACAAATTGCGAGCATCTTCATGGTCACGCCGCCCATCTTCCTGATGTGGAGAAGGACGAATATTCCAACCATTGTCACCCTCATAACCTTCCGCCCACCAACCATCAGTGATACTCAAGTTAATCGCCCCATTGATTGCCGCCTTCATGCCCGACGTACCGCTGGCTTCCAATGGATAAACAGGGTTATTTAACCAGACATCGACCCCTGAAACCAACCGTCGCCCCAATCCCATATCGTAGCCTTGTACCACAACAATTTTTCCAATAAATTCAGGATCATTGCTTAATCGGTACAGGGCACGCAACAGCGTTTTACCCGGTTCGTCGGCGGGGTGGGCTTTTCCTGCGAAAACAAAGACAATTGGACAATCGGTCACGCTCAGAATTTTTCTCAATCGTTGTAAATCATTGAGTAATAAAGTTGCTCGTTTGTAGGTCGCGAAGCGGCGGGCAAAACCTACGGTTAAAACGTTGGGATTATCTGGGTCTAAATTTTTCAGCACACTTTCGATATGTGTTTCGCTGTTCTGCGCCCGTAAATGTTGTGAAATCAAAGCATTACGCACGACGACCAACATTCGGGATTTCACTGCTTGTTTCACACTCCAAAATTCTTTGTCTGGCACTTCTTCAATGCGTTCCCAAAACGTGCTGTCACACAAGCGCGCGCGCCATTCGCTGCCTAAGTGCTTGTCAAATAAGTCACTCCATTGCCGTGCGAGAAAACTAGAAACGTGCACGCCATTGGTGACATAATCCACAGGGTTTTCTTCTGGGCTGATTTCAGTCCAAAATTTCGCACAAATTTCAGAGGACACGCGACCGTGAATACGACTGACACCGTTGATTTTACGAGAACCTTGAATTGCCAACGTGGTCATATTGAAGTCGGGACCGTCGCTGGGCAACCGTCCCAATGCCATGAATTGTTCCCAAGACAAGCCCAAATCTTGTGCAAAACCACCCAAATAGTGCATCATCAAGTGTTCTTGAAAATGATCATGTCCCGCGGGAACTGGGGTGTGGGTGGTGAAAACGCTGTTACTGGCAGTAACTTCAAGAGCTTGCGTGTAAGGCAAACCAGATTTAATCAGTTCACGCAACCGTTCCAGAATAAGAAACGCAGCATGTCCTTCATTCATGTGGAAAACAGTCGGCACGATGTTCAACCGACGCAGCATTCTCAAGCCACCAATGCCGAGAACAATTTCTTGCTGAATCCGAGTGTTAGAATCCCCACCGTAAAGTTGGAACGTGATTTCCGCATCTTCTGGAGTATTTTGGGGAACCTTGGTATCCAACAAATATAAATGGATATGTCCTACATGCACATGCCAAGCTTTTAACCACACGTTACGCCCAGCAATATTGACGGAAACGTGAATTTCATTCCCATGCTCATCGACTACTGCATGCATTGGTAAATGTTGTGGATTGGGAATATGGTGCGAAACTTGTTGATTTCCTTCAACATCGATCAACTGATTAAAATAGCCACGATGATAAAATAATCCAACTGCGACAAAGGGTAGTCGCAAATCACTGGCAGATTTACAATGATCGCCGGCTAAAATGCCTAAACCGCCAGAATAGACTGGTAAACTTTCATGAAAACCGTATTCGGCGCAAAAATAGGCAATGAGATCATCGGATTGAAGTTTTTTTCCCACACCCACAGGTTGTGCATCTTGCAGGTACGAATCAAAGGTTGAAAGCACTTGTTTGTACTGATTCAGAAATAAGGGATCGTTGGTGGCTTGTTGTAGGCGTTTTTGATCCACGTTGCGCAAGAATAACTTAGGGTTATGCCCGACCCGAATCCATAAATCTGTGTCTAGATACTCGAATAAAACTCGCGTAGGAATGTGCCAGCTATACCACAAGTTATTCGCAAGTTCTTCCAACCGACTGAGACCTTCGGGCAAAACGGGGGTAATTTCTAAATCGAATTCTTGAATAGTCATCCGGTTTTCCTAAGGTGGGTAATTTATTTTGCTATTGAAGCGTGAATGCAGTTGAGATTTATTGTCTTGATTATTCAATCAATTGTCGTTTGACACGTATTTTAAATCAACACGAGAGGTTATTTTTATCACGATTTGAAAACTGCCCCAAGTGTCATAAAATATCGTATCAAGTCAATAAATTGCTTTTCAACTGCGTCATTCTCTCAAATTGTTTGATTTTTCGTGAACGGGGCACAAGGCGAATAATTGATTATTTTACCACTGAGTCGATAATCAGTGTAAGCATGTTACTTTTAACAACAATTTTCACTATGGACTGGAATATGTCGCGGGGGGTGTAGCGAACGAGAATGATTAAAAATTTATCGTAGCATAAACATCGGTTAAATTTAAATGTTCCTCAATGGAACTGAAAATGATAGTTTCCTCACGCTGCATGTAATCGTGTAAAATCCATCCATTATTATCAATTCTGCGAAAATGTCCCACAAAAACTTTTTTAGAATCAATTAGTAAATAATCTTGTAACGTTGGAATGGTGCGATAATGCCAAAACTTCTCATTTCTGTCATAATTTCGAGTCGATGGAGATAGAACTTCAATATATCAAAAATCATTCATTTCTCAAAATATCAGTTTTAAGGATTTTCTCATGTCTGACGATTTAAGCGAAGATGCACTCAATTATCACCGATTACCGCAACCGGGCAAATTAGCGATTCAAGCCACTAAACCGTTGGCAAATCAACATGATCTTTCACTCGCCTACTCGCCCGGTGTCGCAGCCGCCTGTCGGGAAATTGTCCGCGATCCGCGCGAAGTGTCTAATTTAACCGCACGCGGCAATTTGGTTGGCGTAATTACCAATGGCAGCGCGGTGTTAGGATTGGGGGCTATCGGCGCGCTTGCATCAAAACCCGTGATGGAAGGCAAGGCAGTTTTATTTAAAAAATTTGCTGGCATCGACGTGTTTGATATTGAAATCAATGAAAGAAATGCCGATAAGTTGGTCGATATCATCGCTGGGCTGGAACCCACCTTCGGAGCCATCAATTTAGAAGATATCCGCGCGCCTGAATGCTTCCATGTCGAATCAAAATTAAAAGAGCGCATGAAAATTCCCGTGTTTCACGACGATCAACATGGCACGGCAATTTGTGTCAGCGCGGCGGTGCTTAACGGCTTGCGTTTGTTGGAAAAAGACATGAACAAGGTCAAATTAGTCACTTCAGGATCGGGGGCAGCGGCATTGGCATGTTTGGGGCTGTTGGTGGAATTGGGAATTCGTAAGGAAAACATCATTGTCACCGATCTCGCCGGCGTGGTTTACAAGGGACGCACCGAACACATGGATCCGTACAAAGCGCAATATGCTATCGAAACGGATAAACGTGTTTTAGCTGAAGTAATTGAAGGAGCGGATGTTTTTCTTGGCTTATCGGTCGGTGGCGTGTTGACTGCGGACATGGTAGCGAAAATGGTGGAACGTCCCCTCGTTTTAGCCTTGGCGAATCCCACTCCAGAAATTTTGCCCGAAGAAGTGCGCCGAGTGCGACCCGAAGCGATTATTGCAACTGGGCGATCTGATTATCCCAATCAAGTCAATAATGTACTGTGCTTTCCTTTCATTTTTCGCGGTGCATTGGACGTGGGCGCGACCCAGATTAATAAAGAGATGAAATTAGCTTGTGTCTATGCGATTGCCAATTTGGTGACCAGTACCAAGACCAATTTTGCTTCGGCGGATGCGTCAGATGTGTTGGATCGGGCGTATGGCGGGCAGGTTTTGGCATTCGGACCAGATTACATTATCCCGAAACCGTTTGACCCACGTTTGATTACGATTATTGCCCCGGCGGTGGCTCGTGCAGCAATGCGAAGTGGGGTGGCGACCAAAATTATTACCGACTTTCCCGCGTATGTTGAGCGGTTATCGCAATATATGTTCAATTCTGCCAACGTGATGAAGGGCGTTTTCACTCGTGCAAAACAACATCCACAGCGGATTATTTATTGCGAAGGCGAAGACAAACGGATTTTACGGGCAGTGCAAGTGCTGATTGACGAAAAGTGTATTCATCCGATAATTATTGGGCGACACAAGGTAATCAGTCAAAGTATCAAGCAATTGCGTTTAAATATGCGTCCGGACGTGGACTTTGAACTCATCGATCCCCAAAACTACACCCATCATGCCCAACTCTCTGAAGAATATCACGATATTATGGGACGACGTGGGGTGTGGCCCGCAGAAGCCGATGTGATTGTGCGTACCAATACCACTGTCATGGCATCTTTACTGTTGCGGCGGGGAGATGCGGATGCGTTGATTGCGGGTCCTGTCAATATTTTACATCGTCATTTGCGACATATCACCAATGTGATTGGATTACGTGAAGATGTTTCGTGCGCGGCGGCAATGCAAATGTTGATTTTGGATAAAGGCACCTATTGTATCGCCGATACCAACGTGAATTACGATCCGACCGCGGCACAATTGGCAGAAATTTCAATGATGGCAGCGAAAGAACTGATGCGCTTTGGAATTATGCCCAAAGTCGCGCTGGTGTCACATTCCAATTTTGGCAGTATGGACACGCCTTCGGCTGTCAAGTTACGGGAGGCTCTGCAAATTATTCGTCACAAAATGCCTGATTTAGAATGTGATGGCGAAATGCAAGCCGATTCAGCCCTGATTGAAGATATTCGGCACCGTTTGTATCCCAAATCGTATCTCAAAGGCGAAGCGAATTTATTGGTCATGCCGAATTTGGATGCTGCAAATATCACGTACAATGCGTTGCGAGCGTTGGCAAATGGCGTGGTGGTCGGACCGATTTTATTGGGAATGCGTAAACCGGTGCATATTTTGACTCGGACGGTGACAACGCGTGGGGTGGTGAATTTGAGTGCCTTGGCGGCGGCGGATGCGTATGCGGGAACTGTGGCAGGCGAAAAATTTGAAGAATCCGGTAAATTAGGCGACGAATCAATGCTATCTGCATCTAAGCCTAGTTAAGATCACAAAATTAAGAGTTATGCGGTTAAAATATTATTCAATAGTTCGGACAGTTTTCTACAACTACTTATTAAAATCAACAAGTTATCGTTATTTTGCTCATCCGATAACTGATTGATATTAAAATATAATTTTGGAACTGTCCGAACTATTGCTACAATAAAATCTCGTTACTGTTCAGCCTCCCATGCCTCGTTTTCCGTCCATCCCTTTATTTTTTTGCATCAGTATCTTGATATTTATCAGTGTATTACTGCTCAGTATTGCAATAGGAAGCACCGATATTCCTCTGCTCACCACGCTACATATCTTGACGGCGAAAATTCTCCCACTTACCCCACCACCTTTAGCGCAAGATATTGTTATCTGGTCAATTCGCGTACCGCGTGTTCTTGTGGCTGCTGCGGTAGGGGCGGGGTTGGCGGTCGCAGGTGTGCAAATGCAAGGCTTATTTCACAATCCGCTGGCTTCCCCAGAAATTATTGGCACCAGTGCGGGCGGGGTTTTAGGGGCAGTCATCGCGTTGGCGTGGGGTCTGCCGCATTATTCAATTTTCTATTTACCTATCTTCTCGTTTCTAGGCGCATTTTTAGCACTTTTATTGATTTATAGCACCGCTTATCACCATTTTCAGCATCTAACCACATTATTGCTTGCCGGCGTTGCATTGAACGCATTACTCGGTGCCGTGACTTCCTACGTGATTAGCGTCTCTTGGACGGATCACGAAGTGGCGCGAGAAATTTTATTTTGGTTGATGGGCGGTTTAGAAAATCGGCTGTGGTTACATGTCATCATCGTGTTACCTACTGTTTTTACAGGAATTTTAATTGCGCTGTTTTACAACCGAGAATTAGATATTTTACTTTTGGGCAACGATACCGCGCAAACCTTGGGCGTTCAAGTCACACGCGTAAAAACGCATTTATTGGCAAATATTGCCCTACTCACAGGTGCGGCGGTTGCAGTCAGTGGCATGATAGGATTTGTCGGGTTAATTATTCCTCATATCACTCGAATGTTTGTCGGCGCGAGTCACCGTTTTCTGATTCCTGCCAGTGCGTTAAGCGGTGCGACATTTCTATTATTGGTGGATTTATTGGCGCGTACCCTACACCGTCCCCAAGAAATTCGTCTCGGTATTTTGACGGCATTTATTGGCGCGCCCTTTTTTATTTATTTACTGTTAAAACAACGTCATGATTGAATTAACGGCACAAAACCTTAGTTTCCGACGCGCAAATCACTGGATTATTCGGCAAGCAAATTTTACTGTACCTTCTGGGGCAATCACCGCATTACTCGGCATCAATGGGGTAGGAAAAACAACGCTATTGAAATTACTCGCGGGATTGTGGCAACCGACTCACGGCAACATTTGGCTCAATCAACAATTATTACAAACACTTTCCCGACGCACCTTGGCAACGCACCTCAGTTTTGTCGCGCACAATGTCCCGGCTCCGTTTGCGTTTACCGTGCAAGAAGCGGTGTGGATGGGGAGATATCCGTATCAACACAAATGGCAAGCGGCGACTGAGCAAGACCGACAAGCCGTGTTCACCGCGATGCAACAAACGGATATTTTGCACCTAAGGTCGCGAGATTTAACGACATTATCCAATGGGGAACGCCAGCGGGTGTGGATTGCGCGCAGTTTGGCGACGGAGGCAGACATGATTTTATTGGATGAACCGACGGCGAATTTGGATATTGCCCACAGTTTAGAAATCATGCAGTTATGTCAAAATTTGCTGCAACAGGGCAAGACCGTGATATTTTCAACCCATGATTTGAATCTTGCTGCCCAATATTCGCAAAATTTATATGTGCTACAACGAGGGGAAGTGGTGGCAATGGGCGCGCCGAATGCGGTGTTGACCGATGCATTATTGCGACAAGTCTTTGATGTAAAAGTAGAACGCTTGCTTACGTCGTCAGGAAAAGAAATTTTGTGGTTTGGGCGATGATGAGCTATTCTGAAAGATACAACCTGTGTTCTCATGAAATTGGGTAAATGATAATTCACCCATAAAAAATTTTAAGTGTAGTACAACATCCAATCGCTTTCTGTGATAAAATAAATAGTTTAAAAGCTATCAATAAAAAGTCGATTTTAGTAGATAACGAGCGTGAAAGTGTTAGCGTTTTTGGCGAAGTTGTTGTTTTAATCATTTTGATAGCGTCAGGATTTCAGGGTTCAACGGATTGATTTGACTGACCATTGATCATGGGCGATTGATCACTCACCATTCTCTGATAAAACCACTTTTTGAAAATAGGATTATCATGAATTTAGACCGAGTTTCTCCCGGCAATAAAATTCCAAATGAATTCAACGTAATTATTGAAATTCCCGCCCATAGTGACCCTGTGAAATATGAAGTGGATAAAGCCACTGGTGCGATGTTTGTTGACCGTTTTATGAATGTTGCGATGCGCTATCCGTGTAATTATGGCTATGTGCCACACACACTTTCTGAGGATGGCGATCCGGTGGATGTGCTTGTAATTACGCCCTTTCCTATCATTCCCGGCGCGGTGATTCAATGTCGTCCCTTGGCATTGTTACGCATGACCGATGAGTCTGGTCCTGATTCTAAGATCGTGGCGGTGCCGATTGATAAACTTTCTACCTTGTATCGTCAAACCAAGGCAATTGAAGATGTGCGTCCAGAAATTTTGGCGCAAATTGCTCATTTCTTCCAACATTACAAAGATTTAGAACCAAATAAATGGGTAAAATTGGATGAATGGGGCGATATTGAAGATGCACAACAGGAAATTCTTGATTCCATTGCCCGCTATGAACAATTAACTGATAAACCAAAGTTTTAGCGATTTTTATTCCTTGCGTTTCAATCAATTGCGAGGATTGCCGATTTCATTTGCGTGGTTCATGTCATTTTGCGTGAAGTTGCATGGTTCTAAGCAGGGAATAGATTGAATCACAATGATTAAAAGTTGTGACTCAATCTAACCTCTTGAAACAATACGAATTTGTGTCAATGGAGTGAATCATAAAAGTGAAGCTTCATCTTTGTTATTTTTTCTATTAACCCATAACATAGACATTTTTAAAATTTGTTGATATTTCAATTAATTAAAAAATTATTTGACTGACACCAAATCTAAAAATTGTCCATCGTATTGCTAAACAGGAGGGCTGTGCGCTATGTCAACAGGAATTATTATCGCTCTTGCGTGTTCCGTCGTAGCTATTTTGTACGGCGCGCTGTCGGTGCAATGGATTTTATCCAAGCCGGCAGGGAATGCACGTATGCAAGAAATTGCCCTTGCTATTCAAGAAGGTGCCGCGGCGTATCTTAACCGTCAATACAGTACCATTGCTGCGGTTGGTATTGTGGTTGGCGGGATTATTTATGCAACCTTGGGTATGTACACTGCCATTGGGTTTGCCATTGGGGCGATCTGCTCAGGTTTAGCGGGTTATATTGGGATGTTCATCTCGGTGCGTGCCAACGTGAGAACCGCGCAAGCTGCCCATGATGGGTTAGAAGCCGCATTAGCTGTCGCATTTCGTGGCGGTTCTATCACTGGTATGTTGGTTGTAGGATTGGGATTATTAGGCGTTGCGGGTTATTATGCCGCATTAATTCAAATGATGCCGAACGCGCCGATGGCTGACTTGTTAGCTCCCATGATCGGTTTAGCCTTCGGAAGTTCCTTGATCTCTATTTTCGCTCGTTTGGGTGGCGGTATTTTCACCAAGGGAGCGGACGTGGGCGCAGATTTAGTCGGTAAAGTTGAAGCCGGCATTCCAGAAGATGATCCCCGTAATCCTGCCGTGATTGCTGACAATGTGGGTGACAACGTGGGCGACTGTGCGGGTATGGCAGCAGACTTGTTTGAAACTTATGCTGTCACCGTGATTGCCACGATGTTAGTTGGTAGCTTGATTTTCGCCGGCGTGAAAGATATTTCTCCCGAACTTTTGAAAGCTGGGGTGGACGCTGCCGTGTTATTGCCATTGGTTTTAGGTGGCGTTTCTATTGTTGCCTCAATCATCGGTACTTTCTTCGTGCGTGCCAACGGTGGGAGTATCATGTGGGCATTGTACAAGGGCTTGATTGTAGCCGCTGTGTTATCTGCTATCGCGTATTATCCCGTGATTGGTTGGTTAATGCCCGATGCCATTGCGAAAACCATTCCTGCGATTGGGGCAAGCATCAACATTTTTTACGCCTCACTGATTGGTCTCGGTCTGACCGCAGCAATGGTGGTGATCACGGAATACTACACTTCAACCGCGTATAAACCCGTTCACGATATTGCCAAAGCTTCTGACACGGGTCATGCGACCAATATCATTTCTGGTTTAGCCATTTCCATGAAATCCACTGCCTTGCCCGTGCTTGCCATCTGCTTAAGTATTTGGGGTGCCCATCACTTAGCGGGTCTATACGGGATTGCCATTGCAGCGACTTCCATGTTATCTATGGCGGGAATTATCGTCGCATTGGATGCTTACGGGCCCATCACTGACAATGCCGGCGGTATTGCAGAAATGTCGGAATTGGATGAAAAAATCCGTGACATTACCGATCCGTTAGATGCCGTTGGTAACACCACGAAGGCTGTGACTAAAGGTTACGCGATTGGTTCTGCGGCACTGGCAGCATTGGTGTTATTTGCTGATTTTGAACACAAATTATTGGCAGCGGGCAAACACATCACCTTCGATCTCACCGATCCGATGGTCATGATTGGGTTATTAATCGGTGGGATGATTCCCTACCTCTTCGCAGCGATGGCGATGGAAGCCGTTGGACGGGCAGCGGGCAGCGTGGTTTTAGAAGTACGCCGTCAGTTCAAAGAAATCAAGGGTATCATGGAAAAAACCGCCAAACCCGACTATTCCCGTGCAGTGGATATGTTGACCAAGGCAGCGATTCGGGAAATGATTATTCCTTCAATTTTACCGGTCCTCATTCCCATCTTGGTCGGTTACTTCTTGGGCCCCCAAGCTCTCGGTGGCTTACTGTTAGGCACGATTATCACTGGGATATTCGTCGCAATTTCCATGACAACCGGTGGTGGCGCATGGGATAATGCGAAGAAATTGATTGAAGACGGTTATCACGGTGGTAAAGGTTCAGAAGCCCATAAAGCGGCTGTCACTGGTGACACAGTAGGTGATCCGTACAAAGACACCGCTGGTCCTGCGATCAACCCATTAATCAAAATTATCAATATCGTCGCATTACTGATCGTACCCTTGTTGTAACTGCTGTCGTGTGGGGTTTTGGTCATGGCTGAAACTCCACCAAACGAACGCGCAATCGCGTCAAGAATTAGTAACCAAATTCAAGTAAGATGCGACTCTTACTTCAAATCTCATAGGATGACAACATGTTGCTACAAATAGAATTAACCGAAGATGAAAGAGATACTTTCAAACAGATGTTGCAAGAAGAATTATCTGAATTGCGCGCTGAAATTGCCGACACGGATCGTAAAAACTATCGTGACATGCTCAAGGCGAAAGAAGTGTTGTTAAATCGGATCATCAGTTCGCTGTAGTAATGGCGGTGAAACTCTTGGTACGGTTCGCTCCTATCCAAAAATAATTCAATAGCCCCGTATTCCACGTATGGGGCTTTTTTTTGAGAGGTCACATTAGTTAGGATCACAATATTTTGCAGAGATTTAAACCTATCAGGTTTAATAAACCCGTTAAAATGACCGATTTTCCTGACCTGCATAGCACTTAAAACGATAATCTGAACTGTTAAATTTGCAGAAAACTTCGCAGGTTTGAATACTTTTTTTACGTTACCGTAGCTATATCATGGTTGATCCAAATTAATTCATTGAAACGATTTGACCAATGAAATGCGTTACAATTCTCGCCAATATGATTGATCTTTGCTGAGAATACCATGAATACATATCGTTGGAAATATTTTTTTTGGGGACTCTTGCTCATGAGCCCCCTCCTGCTTGCCGATAACGACTGGGCGCGACAACGTGTGCAATTTCAAGAAGCCAAACAAGCACTTGAACAAGCAGACTTAGCAACCCTCGCGCAACTGAAGACCGAATTACCTTCCTACCCCATTGCTTATCATTTGGATTATCAACAGTTGATTAAAAATATCGCAACTGAAAATCCAACCGTGATCGCCGAATTCCTGAACCAATTCAAAACCACTGCCGCGGCTGAAAAGTTACGTTCGACTTGGTTATTGCAATTAGCGCAGCAAAAGAACTGGACAGCTTATCTCAACGCTTATACGCCACAAAAAGATAAAATTTTACAATGTAATCATCTCGTTGCTCTGCTACAAACTCAAAAAAAGTTAGAATCCTCCCCTATCGACCAAGCGAAAGAACTGTGGAGTTCGGGCACCGTCTCAAAAGATTGTGAGCCCGCCTTCCAATATTTGCAAAACAATCAGTTATTGAATCGTGAACTGACTTGGCAACGCATTCGTGTTCTTATGTCAAAAGGGCAAACTAAGACTGTCACTGAAACGGCAAAAGTTTTACCTAAAAGCGAACAAATTTGGGTAAACCGTTGGCTGCAAATGCACGGCAATCCTGCCACTCAGTTGAAAAAGCCCAATTATCCACGCGAACCATTGGCATGTGAGATTTTATTACATGGTATCAAGCAACTTGCGAGTAAAAACGCGATGTTAGCTCATGATTATTTAACCAAGTTGGCGACTCATTACAATTGCCCAGCCGATACCCAAAATGATACATTACGCACCGTTGCGCTACAAGCAGTTGAACAAAAATTATCGCAAGCTGCCGATTGGTTACTTGCCATTGACAGCGATAAATTGGATGAAACAACGCGCCAAGTACAATTACAGGTTGCACTAAGTCAGCAACAGTGGGATTTATTGGCAAAATTTATTCAACACTGGGCAGCGGCAGATCAAAATACCGCGCAAGCACAATACTGGTTGGGGCGGGCATTGGAACAGACGGGACAATTGGAAAAGGCAAAATCTTTATATGCTCAAGCAGCGCAAGATCGTAGTTTTTATGGATTTTTGGCAGCGGATCGTTTGAAACAACCTTATCAGTTCAATCATCAAACCTTTCCAGAAAATAGCGAGAATAAAACCAAGTTATTACAAATACCTGCGGTGGTTCGGGCGCGGGAGTTTTTCTTCGTGGAATTGCCCGATGAAGCTCGGCAGGAATGGCGAATTGCCACAGAAAATCTGTCGCCTGAGCAGTTGCGTGCTGCGGCACAATTAGCTTCCGAATGGAATTGGTATTCTCAAGCGATTGCCACTGCGGGGCGAGCAAAATCTTTGGATGACATCAAGTTACGTTTTCCTACACCATTTTATGATCTGATTTTGGGACAGGCACAAGCGCGTCAGCTCGATATTGCGTGGGTTTATGCAGTGATTCGTCAGGAAAGTGCGTTTCAAGTGGATGCACGTTCTACAGCAAATGCGTTAGGATTGATGCAGTTACTGCCCACGACCGCGAAAGAATTGGCGGATAAAGAAAAATTGACGTTGGCAGACGAGAAAGATATTTTTGCGCCAGAAACGAATGTTCGTTTGGGAATCTTGTACTTGCGGCAATTACTGAATAGATTTGATGATAATTATGTGTTAGCAACAGCGGCGTATAATGCGGGAGCATCGCGGGTGCGTAACTGGCTGAAAATACAAGGTTGTGTGCCAATGGATGTGTGGATTGAGTTGATTCCATTTCGAGAAACTCGTAAATATGTTCAAGCCATCCTGAGTTATACGCCCATTTTTGAGTATCAGTTGACCGGCAATGACAGGGTACAACCGATGCACGTTGATGAATTGGATAATGAATCTTGTCAAGGAAGTGTGTAACTTCGACTTGAATATCTCTGTTTTGTAAAGTGGTATGATGAAAATAGACGCTATCACTTTACTAACAACCGTTATGAGTCGTCATCAATTATAGTAAACCATTTCGGTAACAGGAATGAACTCACTCACTGGGAAAACGTTGTTTTTATTAGCTTTATGGGGATTAATCATCACCGTTGGTTTCATTGGGTTAGTGAATCACCAATTGGCAAAAGTGTTTGACGAACAAAAGTTTAATTACGCTCAACAAATCGCTCGCAGTTTTAATGCCGTGATTCAAACTTTGCCGACCAATCACTCGTTACAACCGGTCATGAAAAATCTGAGTCAGGAAAGTGAAATTAAGTTGATTGCTGTGCTGGGCAATGATCCCTTACAAATTGTTGCTTCCACTGCCACCGAATGGATCAATAAATCCTTAACTCACTTGCACGATTCGTATTTGATGCAGGGACTACGCGAGACACTCGAAACCAAACTTCCTTATCGTGTCTATCGTAAAGATATTCAACAATATTGTTTCAGTTTTCCGATTCAACTCAATCGAACTGACATGGCAGAAGATGCAATATTGTTGGTGTATTTGGACGCGCTGCCCACCCGCCAAATTATTCATGATTTCAGTTTGAAGATGGGGGCGTGGATTTTGGGGCTGATCAGCACCCTGATCGGATTTACTTATATTTTGCTTTACTATTTCCTATTGCGCCCATTGCACAGTTTGCATCATCTGATTGATTCCCGTTTGGCTGGAAAAACAGAAAGTTATACAACAAAATTTGCCAATGATGAGATAGGCGCGTTTGCCGACAAATTGAATCAGTTGTTACGTCAGACCGAGCAAGATTTTAAACAAATTCAAAAGATTGCTGCGATAGCCGATACGCGTCATGCCATTGTCATTACCGATGCCGAAGGTTTTATTGAATGGGTGAATACCGGATTTACCCTACTCACAGAATATACTTTAGCGGAAGTGAAGGGCAAAAAACCGGGATCGTTTTTACGAGGACCAGAAACAGATTATCGTACCGCAACCCAGATGCGCGAAGCATTTCAACAACAGCAAGCCTTTGATGTAGAAATTATTAATTACAGCAAAACTTATCGTCAGTATTGGGTTGAAATTCACGCCCAACCTGTATTTGATCAACAAAGACGGCTGGTTTCTTACTTTTCGATAGAAATCGACATCACAACGCGAAAACGTACCGAAAATATCTTGCAAAAGAATGCGATACATTTACGGCATCTGATAGAAAAGCCTGCGGACAGTCTGATTGTGATGGATAAGCAAGGCAGTATGCACTATGTGGATGCAATTTCTGACATGATTCTAGGGCAACAGGCTAAGAGTCTGATTAATATGATTTTTAGCTTACCGCTCAAGGATGAAAACACGCTGGAACATGTTCCGTCCTTGCATTCCCTCATTACTGAAGTGCGCACGGTAGAAACGGATTGGGAAGGAGAAACTTTCCATTTTGCCTCGTTGCGTAACATTACGGACAAACATAACGAAATTATCAAATATGAAAGTGACGTGCGTTATCGGGCAGCCATTGAAGCGACTGATACGGGCTTGGTGATTGTGGATATGAACGGCGTGGTGTTGGAGGCAAATGTTGAATATTTACGTTTGACCGGTCGCAAAAAAATGGAAGATGTGATAGGAAACAATGTGTTAGATTGGACGACAATTTATGATCAAGAAAGAAACTCGCTCGCCCTCCGAACTTGTCTTGATAAAGGCTTTTTGAAAAATTTTGATGTGGACTATCTCACGCCCGATGGCAAGGTGACACCGATAGAAGTGAACGCTAAGGTCATCAATGTAAAGGGAGAAATCCGAATTTTGGCGTTATGTTGGGAGATAATAGAATACACTCATACCCGTCGCCCATTTTATCAAACCACTGATTTTTTATACAGTGTTATCAATGCGTTGCCTATATTTATTTTTGCAAAAGAGGTGCCGTCTCATCATTTTGTATTATGGAACGCGTTGGGGGAACAATTGTTTCAACGGTCGGCGATTGATTTGCTGGGGAAGGCTGATTATGAGGTGTTTTCAGAACAGCAACAGTTGGATTTTTTCTGGCAACATGATGCTGAAATTGTCACGTATCGCAAACCGTTTGAATTTCCAGAATATTTCATTCTCGAAACGGTAACAGGCGAGCGATATTTTCATGTCATGAAATTGCCAATGTTGGATAAACAGGAAAATCCTCAATTTATTCTCGGTGTGTTGCGGGAAATTACGCCAGAATAGCGTTTGCAAATGGTTGTAATAAAAAGTTTTTCTCCATTCAAAAAGAGTTACGCAGTTCAAATTTAATTTTCAATTAAGCTCGTTACCAATTGAACGTTGAACTTAGTAACGAGCAGATACGGGGCAAATAGATTAAAATTCGTAACCCACGCTCAAAGTGAAAGTACGTCCTGTGCCAATTGTTCCTTTATCTGCCCATGAATTGGTGGTTACTACAGGATAAACAACTTCTTTATCAAGCAAATTATAGACATGCAACTGGGCAAAACCTCCCTTGCCAAATAATTTGTTCATGCGTAAATTTCCACTCAACAAAAAGTAACCGTCTGAATTAGCTCCAATATATCGTCCGCGCGAACCATCTGGATTTTTCAAGGTGACATCGTAATAGGTTTCCATGCCGCCCACGTAATAACCTGTAAATGCCAAGCTGGTGTTTTCATTGAAATGATACGCCGCTTTCAATTGACTCAACCAATTCGGGGAATAAGGCACTTCAATATCGGGCAACATTTTGTCCTTGGTTTTCTGATACAGCATGTTGAATTCAATATCTAAATTAGGCACGGGTTTTGTCTGCACTGTCCATTCGATGCCATTGGTCACCAAGTTGCCGCCGTTGTTGAAATAATTGATATAGTCACCATTAGGGGATTGAAACGATTGGCGAATGATCAGATTGTCAAATTTGTTTCTGAAAATACTGAGATTTGAGATATAACCTTCAGCCAATTCAGCAATATAGTTTAATTCTACGGTTTTAATATATTCAGGCTCTAACGTACCATATTGCGGAGTGAGCATTGCCCCTACATTTTGGCTAAAAGCCGGACGATTGATCGCTTCACCGTAGAGCAATTTGAAAACATGCTTGTTGCTTGGGGAATAAATGGCGGCAAGTCGTGGAATCACTCGAATATCTTCTTTATCTTCATAGACTCCCGCAGTATATGAGTAATTAGGCGTACCGCTGGCTTGACTGCCATATAATCCATACGGTTGTATTTGCTCCATCCGCACCCCCGCCACGAATTTCAATTTATCGGACAGTTGATAATTTGCCTGCGTGAACAAGGCTTGTGTGGCAATCGTTTCATTGTCGATTAACCCGCGTACCACTTTTGTGGTCGATGGACGATTGAAATAAGGTAAATCAAATTTATTCGATACATCAAGCACATTGCGATAATAAAGACCTGTGGTTAAATCTAAACGCGAGTTGATTGTCCAAAAAAGATCGACTTCGCCCTCATAGCCATAGGAAGTTTGAGTTTGATCGCCCACGAAATCTGGAGAAACTATATCGTAGTTATGATAGACATTCATGTCAAATGAATCAATTCGAGCTTCTAACCGCAGGTGATCATTGAATTTATGCTGATATCCCAAGCGTACATTGGTGGCTTCAGTGATGGTTAACGTACCTTGTTTAAGCGAGGGGCTGGGAAAAAATCCTTCGGTTTCTGAACGCACCTGACTGATGGCAAGCGAAAAATCTTGATAACGGGTGGTCAGATCGAAATATTTTTCATCTGTTTCTAACCGTCCGCCCGAACTCAAACCGGCAACGCCAGCCGACGGAGTTGTTTGCATCTTGCTATAAGGTTGGTCAATGCCTTGATTATAATAACTTCCCACATTAACCGTGTAACTCCAATCTTTTTTCGCAGCACTGGCACGGGCAAATGCCTTGCGAATGTTAGAGGTGCCTGCCCCCGCGACGACCAGATGGTTAGATTTGTTGTCTTCATTGACTTGATTGGTAATAATATTGATTGCCCCGAAAAACGCCCCCGAACCATAAATGACAGACATCGGACCCCGCACCACTTCAATACGATCAATCGCTTCTACCGGCACAGCCACGCGCGGCAGGCGAGAAGTAGAATTATAATCAAAGCCTTGTGTCACTCCGTTGACCATAATCACCATATTACGATTGGTGGCTCCATTAAAAAAGCCACGCACCCCATAGTTTTTACTGCCTTGTATTTCATAAGTTTC
>DYNO01000193.1 GCA_020721025.1 Thiomargarita sp.
TCCCCTAAGTGATCAGGTGAGCTCCCCTAAGTGATCAAGCGCGATCCCCTAAGTGGTCAAGCGTGCTCCCCTAAGTGATCATGTTCGATCCACTCAGTGATCATGTTCCTCGTTCCCATGCGCCGCGTGGGAATGCCGTCCAGACGCGCCAGCGTCACGAGTGATGATTTCTAACTGATTGCTTTTTATCATCTCGATGAAAAATAGTTGTTGCCCCGTTGAAATGAAGAGATGAATACAAATTGTTGAACTCGTAGAATTTGAACCGGTGACGCTGGCGCGTCTGGACGGCATTCCCACGCGGCGCATGGGAACGAGGAAACGAGGAACCGTCTGTTTTATTTAAAATTATCTGCGTAACTCCTATTCCAATTAAGACATGAAAAACATAACTATCCTCGGTGCTACGGGCACCATTGGACTCAATACGCTTGATGTCATTCAACGCCATCCGCAACAATTTCAAGTCACTGCGCTCACGGCGAATACCGATGTGGATCGCTTGACTGAGTTGTGTCAATTATGGCAACCCCGTTATGCGGTCATGGCAGATTCGCAAGCTGCGGAACAACTTCACAATCGTTTAAAACATTCCCATCCCCACATTCAAATTTTGGCGGGCACTGAAGGCTTAGTGCAGGTGGCGAGTTTGCCAGAAGTGTCGATAGTCATGGCAGCGATTGTGGGAAGTGCCGGATTATTGCCCACTTTAGCCGCAGCACAATCAGGAAAACGGGTATTGCTTGCCAACAAAGAAGCTTTGGTGATGTCGGGACAATTGTTCATGGACGCGGTGACGCAACATCAAGCCGAATTACTCCCGATAGACAGTGAACATAATGCCATTTTTCAATGTCTGCCAAGTTGTTATGAACGTGCTGGATTGGCAACCGTTGGAGTGAATCAGATTTATCTCACTGCATCGGGCGGACCTTTTCGCAACCATGATATTGAACAACTCCATGAAGTGACTCCCGATCAAGCCTGTGCCCATCCAAAGTGGAAAATGGGACGCAAAATTTCTGTCGATTCGGCGACCATGATGAATAAAGGGCTGGAAGTGATTGAAGCATGTTGGTTATTTGCGACCACGCCTGCGACGATTCAGGTGATTATTCATCCACAAAGCATCATTCACTCTCTCGTGGAATATGTCGATGGCTCGCTGTTGGCGCAATTGAGCAACCCTGATATGCGTACTCCGATAGCCCATGCGTTGGCATTTCCTCAGCGAATGGAAGCGGGTGTAAAGCGATTGAACTTACTAGAAATTGCTCAGTTGGAATTTGAAGCCATCAGTTTGACTCGATTTCCCTGTTTACGGTTGGCATACGATGCGATGTCTCAGGGCGGTACCACGACGGCGATTTTAAATGCGGCAAATGAAGTCGCGGTGCAAGCCTTTCTCGATGGACAGATTCGTTTTACTGCAATACCTCAACTGATCGAAAAAACACTTACCCATGTTACTGGGCGGGCGGCAACCGAATTGCAAACGATTTTAGAAGATGATCAGCGGGCACGGGGATTTACCGCTGAATTGGTGAAATCCTACGGTAGGGATGCCGGTGCCTAGGTTGGATTGTCAATAGACATGATAACATGGGTCGTTCCAGATATAACTTTAATAATAACAACTTACCACATAATTTGTTCGTAACTTGTGACCGGCGATAAAATCTATTTACTTTTTAATCTCAAACGCATACAATAAACTACCTTTGTTGGAATTGTCCGCTGAACAAACCAATGCTAAATGCTGGTTATATCATCCTCAGTCTATGAGATGCCATATCTCGTTAGAAATATTTGGTCGTGCGAAACGAGTCAGGATTTGTAGGTTTAAACAGATGAGTTTAACTTTACAAATGAATTACTGTCGGTTGATCGCTATCAAAAAATTAATTGTCAATCACCCAGATACGTTAGACATGCCTGTGGCAGACGACATAAGCCAGAATATATTAGGGTAAAGATACCTTTCCTGTCACCGTTGGAGAATAAGTGCTCATGAACGAACGCATAACTCACATCACTGATGCGTCTTTTACTGATGAAGTCTTAAAATCGTCTGTTCCTGTGTTGGTGGATTATTGGGCAGAATGGTGTGAACCTTGCAAAATGATTGCGCCTGTTTTAGATGAAATTGCAGCAGAATTTAAGGATAAATTGAAGATCGTTAAACTCAATATCGATCAAAATGCCGAAACACCTAAGAAGTATGGTATTCGCGGCATTCCAACCTTAATGTTGTTTAAAGAAGGTAAAATGGAAGCAAGCAAGGTGGGAGCGGTTTCAAAAACCCAATTAGCACTTTTCATCGACAGTAACTTGTAATCCCTTGTATTTTCTTATCAAAAGTACCTTTCCTGTCAATACATTGCTGAGATAGCAGCGAAATGCTGCTCGGCAATAATTCTAACCTGTCGTTCCTATAGTTATGCCTCGTGTGTAAGCAAAAACAACAATCTGCCGTGCCAGTCGTCAGTCAACTTGAAAATAACACGCCTCATCAGTTGGCAATCCTTTGTTTTGTCGTATCATTGTCGTGATTCTTGTGGTTTTTACCCAACGAGATATCCCGACTTCAATCTGCGATTATCACTGAAATAAACTCCTTAAAATTCAGTATTAACTGAAAGTCACCATGAATTATTGTATTTACACACTCAACACTGTCAACTCCAAGCCATGACATCCTCTGCATCTATCTCCCTATTTTTAACCACCGTCACAACAGCACTATGAATTTAACAGAACTCAAAAAACGACCCGCCAGCGAACTGATTGAAATTGCTCAAGATATGGGGCTTGAAGGGACTGCACGTTCCCATAAACAGGATGTTATTTTTGCCTTACTGAAGGCTCATGCCAAAAAAGGCGAAGATATTTTTGGAGATGGCGTACTCGAAATTTTGCAAGATGGCTTTGGTTTTTTGCGCTCCGCCGACAGTTCCTACCTTGCGGGACCAGACGATATTTACGTGTCACCCAGTCAAATTCGCCGCTTTAATTTACGCACCGGAGATACTGTTTCCGGCAAAATTCGCCCGCCCAAGGATGGAGAACGTTATTTTGCTTTGTTAAAAGTGAGTGAAATTAATTTTGAATCCCCTGAACAAGCTCGTAATAAAGTCTTGTTTGAAAACCTCACACCATTGTTTGCCAATGAACGCTTTACATTAGAAATGGGTAATGGCAGCACCGAAGATTTAACCCCGCGCGTGATTGATTTGATCGCACCGATTGGTAAGGGACAACGCGGTTTAATCGTATCACCGCCAAAGTCGGGCAAAACCATGATGTTGCAAAGTATGGCGCAATCTATTGCTGCAAAACATCCAGAATGCTACTTGATCGTACTGCTAATTGACGAACGCCCTGAAGAAGTCACAGAAATGACGCGCTCAGTACATGGCGAAGTGGTGTCAAGTACCTTTGATGAACCGGCAATGCGTCACGTCCAAGTCGCTGAAATGGTCATTGAAAAAGCCAAACGCTTGGTAGAGCATAAATTCGATGTAGTCATTTTACTCGATTCCATTACCCGACTGGCACGAGCGTACAATACCGTTGTTCCATCTTCTGGCAAGGTATTGACGGGAGGCGTGGATGCCAACGCACTGCATCGACCGAAACGCTTTTTTGGCGCAGCTCGTAACGTTGAAGAGGGTGGCAGTTTAACCATTGTAGCCACCGCATTGATCGACACCGGATCAAAAATGGATGACGTGATTTATGAAGAATTTAAAGGCACGGGCAACAACGAAATCCACCTTGACCGCAAAATTGCAGAAAGACGTATTTATCCCGCCATCAATATCAATCGTTCTGGCACTCGTCGTGAAGAATTGTTGATTCCCTTCGATGAACTCCAAAAAATCTGGGTGTTACGCAAACTCCTCCATCCAATGGAAGAAGTTGGGGCAATGGAATTCTTGCTCGACAAGTTCAAAGCCACCAAAAATAACAGCGACTTCTTTGAATCCATGAAACGCTAAGTGTCCGCGCTGACTCCTCTAAAAATTCTCATCTCATGATTCGTTCTCCGCAAGTTTCTGTAATCATTGTGAACTACAACGCGGGCGATTTATTAACGCAATGTGTTCAAGCGGTGTTGGCTTCGACCTTAGCTGTTGAAGTGTTTGTGATTGATAACGCTTCGCAAGACAGCAGTATGCAACAATTACGTCACTTACTGTCGTCACCCACTCATCAAGAAGCTCAAGTTGTGGTGGTAGAAAATTCAGAAAATCTTGGGTTTGCCCGCGCCGCGAATCAGATGATTCCTCAAACCCAAGCTGAATTTTTGCTGTTTTTGAATCCGGATTGCATCATTCGCCCAGACACGCTCGAACAATTTGTGCACACCTTGCAAAGATACCCACGCGTCGGAATGGCGGGAGCATTGGTGTGCAATCCGGATGGTACTGAGCAATCAGGCTGTCGTCGCAGTGTACCGTCGCCGTGGCGATCCCTAGTGCGCGTGTTGCACTTGGATAAATTATTTCCGTATCATCCTAAATTCAAAAGTTTTGTGTTGACGCAAGAACCATTACCCACGCAACCGATAGAAATTGAAGGCATTTCCGGAGCGTGCATGTTTGTGCGGCGTGAGGCAATGGCAGACGTGGGCTTGATGGATGAGGATTATTTTTTACACTGCGAAGATTTAGACTGGTTTATGCGGTTTCGAGCGCGCCACTGGATGATTTTATTTATCCCAACCATCAAAGTTATTCACGAAAAGAGTTTTTGCAGTCGTCGGGAGCCATTGCGCGTGTTGTGGTATAAACATCGCGGCATGGTCAAATTTTATCGTAAATTTTTTCATGATGTGTATCCGAAACCTATATTTTGGGCGGTAATTGTCGCGGTGTGGATTCGTTTTGGGTTGCTCGCGGGGATAAATTTAATGAAATCATTATATTCTAATAAAGGGTCAAACTGATCGAATTTCACCAACAGAATAATCAGATACGTCGATAAATAAGTTTTATACTCTCGCGAAAAGTAACGCTCTATAATAGCGGAACCCAAAGAGAGGAGTGACGTTCATGGTTACCGATAGTGACCCAAAAGTTTATACCCCACCCCGTAAAGAAGTTCCAATCCACGTCGATGCAGTTACTATGGAATGCGGTGCAGCAATCAGTCGTGGACAGATGGAGCAATTTGTTCGTTCATTTCAACAAAGTGCCCGACGATGGGAAATTGTCGTGTATCCGGCGATATTCGCTTTTGCATTATTGGCGGCTTACGGATTTTTCTTAATTTATAGTTTGACCAGTGACATGACCAAGATTGCCCGCAGTATTGATCCAAATATGGGCGAACACATGCGTTCAATGTCGCATAGCATCAAAACGCTGTCGGTGCAAATTGAATCCATGACCGGTACGATGACCGAAATCTCAACCAAATTAGATACATTAGCACCAATGCTGCAACACATGGGATATATGGAACAAGCCATGGTACGCATGGACGGTTCGATCACTCGCATGGATAAATCAATTCGTAGCATGGATGAATCGATGGTGCGGATGGATACTTCAATGACAACAATGAATAAAGCCGTGACTCGGATGAATAAAGCCATGCAAACGATGACCGCTTCCACCGACCAAATGCGCCGCGATATGATGGTGATGAGTCGCGGGATTAATAATTTTTCTCGACCGATGGGATTTATGAACAATAACGTGCCAATCCCTTGGTGAAATAGAATTGACTGATGACAAACCAAATGTCAATGTAAGATCACTTATAGAACCGATTTGACATCTTCAAACTCAGTAAAAAAGTAAAGTTTAAAAA
>DYNO01000035.1 GCA_020721025.1 Thiomargarita sp.
CAATACTTTTTTGGTATAAACTTCGGTTTTAAAGATGTCAAACCGGTTCTATACAGATGTAATTTGAATCAAGCAATGCTTAAGAATAATACAATAATTGCGGTTCGTTATAATCACCGGAAAGAATTATGTTTGTTGAACGGTATCAAAAGTTTCGCTCATGGGTAGCAGAAAACACGCCAGGTCTAATTGTCTTTGGTTTGACATTTACTCTCATTTTTGCTGTGCTCTGGCCCCGCATTGTGATTTCAATAAGTCCGGGCGAAGGCGGTGTGTTATATAAACGTCTTTTTGTCGGTACGGTCGTTGATTATGTTTATCCCGAAGGATTGCATGTTCTCTGGCCTTGGAATCAGATGTATATTTATGACAGCCGGGTGCAATTGGTGATGCATGAATTTGATGTGTTGACAAACAAAGGATTACCTATTCATTTGCGGATTGCCGTGCGTTTTCATCCAGAATATGAATTGTTGGGAGTATTGCACCAGCAAGTGGGTCCCGATTATGTGCACAAGATCATCTTGCCACAAATTGAATCCGTCTTGCGTAAAAATATTGGGCAACATAATCCCGAAGATATTTACACCAATAAAGAAGGAATATTGAGCAGAATCATTGTGTTGGCTTTGGAAGAAACGGGAAGAAAGTATGTTCGTATTGATGACATTATCATTCGTAGCCTCGAATTGCCAGAGCCGGTGCGCAAGGCAATTGAAGAAAAACTGGTGTATGAGCAACAATATCAAGCCTATGATTTCCGTCTGAAAAAAGAAAAACAAGAAGCCGAACGTAAACGGATTGAAGCTGGAGGGATTAGGGACTATCAAGCCATTATTTCAGCTACCTTGAATGAACAACTGATTTTATGGCAAGGGGTGGAAGCAACCCTGCAACTCGCCCAATCTCCCAATTCAAAGGTCGTGGTCGTGGGGGCGGGGAAAAATGGGCTACCGATTATCTTAGGGGATAAATTCCTAGGAGATAAATAAGTGTTGATGAAAAGATTAGGATATATTTTGTCGTATCTACTTATTTTAACAGTAATTTCGTGCACCCAGCCGTATCAAGTTTCTTATGAACAGCGCGAGAAACATGCCGAAATTGCACAAGCCAAGAAAACTGATATTTTTGTGGGGATTGTCTGGCATTACGTCGAACAATCTAGTTTTATCAACGGAGTGAATTTAGCCGTTCAGGAGATCAACAACAAGGATTTTGACAATGACGGTATCAAGGGAGTTCTTAACCGCCAATTAAAAATGATTATTATAGATGAATTGGGGATTGAACACGGATACTTTCATAAATACTTTCCTCGCAGCAAACAACGCAATATTGACCAACGATTGGCACTCCAACTTGCAAATACGTTCACGCGCAATCCTGAAGTTGTTGCGGTGGTGGGTCATGCGATGCCGATAGAAGCAATTGCGGCGAGTGTAACTTATCAACATCATGGTATTTTATATTTTGCTCCCGTGGCAACCAATTTATTGCTGACTCAGCCGGGGTTTAAATTGGTATTCCGTCTCATTCCCCCCAATCAAGAACAGGCTTCTCAATTGGCAGGCTATTGTGCCCTCACTAAAAATTATAAAAACATGGTGATTTTGCATGAGCGCACGGCATACGGGGAAGAATTGGCAGACTCATTTAATGAAACCGCAGCTGCCTTGGGAATCAAGATTATTCATCGCCAATCCTTCTTTAAGAGTAGGGAACAAGTCAATTTCAAGAGTATTATTGCAGACGTTCAAGGCAAAAAGTTTGACGCAATTTTCTTGGCTTCTTCTGAAGATCAAACCGCTGTTGAAATGATTAAAACAGCTCGCAAAATGCTCAACAATATTTCATTTGACTTGGTTGGTACGCATTTTATGAATATCCCGTCGATTGGGCAAGAAGCGGGGAGTGCGGCAGAGGGCTTGGTCGTACCCACAGTATTTAACAGTGCGTTTAACCTTGCGGATAACTTCGTTAGAAGCTACAAGATGAATTACAATGGCGAAGAACCCGACGCATGGGCAGCGCAAGGCTATGATAGTATTAAATTACTTGCGTATGGAATGCAAGAATCCGGAAGCTCTGTGCCCATGGTGGTGGCGACAACCCTGCGTTACATGCGTACATGGATAGGTGTGACAGGAGTACACGCCTTTGCTGAAAATGGCGAAATTCGCGGTAAAAAATACTTCTTTCGTCAGTGGGAAAAAGACCACTTTAGCGCATTGGAAGGTGCTCACATTCCATACTCATTTTACAGTTTAGCGCACCGACGTACCAAACAGGATTTAGTCCATTAATAAATCGCTGGAGATAATTATGGAAGTAGCCATCTTAGTGTTTGTAGCATCCCTACTGATAGGTTTGATGGGGCGAAATCGTAAAATGGGATTTTGGGGATATTTCTTTGGCTCCCTGCTTTTGACTCCCGTGATTGGGTTATTATTGGTACTGGCATCGGATTCCAAACCCTCGGTTTCCAAACCACCCACAATCACTGATCCATCATAGCAATATTTTGTTCATGGTGACAAAATTTTTCCCGTCTCATGAAAACTTCGTTGTCTGTAAGAGTTACGCAGTTCAAATCTAATTTTCGATTTATTCAAAAAGTTAGTATTTTGATTAATTTTTCGATATTTGAATAAAATAAATAACAATTCAACTGCGTAACCCCTAACGTTAGTAAAAATAGTTATCACTCAAACAATGAGTTACGACAATTATTTCTTAATAAATTATCATGGCTTTTGACAGATTGTTTTCAAGATATATTTTATTTATCAACGTGTAACTCCCAACTGTTGTAAAAGCGAATCGGATTTTTTAACCGGCGAATCCCGCACCGACATCTCACAACTGTGCCACGCCTCATCTCAAAAAACACACCGACTAATCTATAGGATATAGTGATATATGCACCGTGTTGCTGCAATACAAATGGCTTCAGGACCAAATGTGGTTGCTAATTTACGTGAAACGGCACGTCTGCTTCAAGAAGCGGCTCAAATGGGCGCACAACTCGTCATCCTACCCGAAAATTTTGCTTGTATGGCGATGAATCAGGCTGATCTCATTGATATTGCAGAAGTTGACGGACAAGGTGTTTTACAAGATTTTCTTGCAGCCCAAGCAATGCGTCATCATCTTTGGTTGGTTGGCGGCACATTTCCCATGCGAATCGATGCTTCAGACCGAATTCGCTCCGTTTGTCTCTGTTTTGACAATCACGGAGTTCGGGTAGCACGCTATGACAAAATTCATCTATTCGACGTAACCGCTGCCCCTAACGAAAAATATTGTGAATCAGCTATTTATCAATCAGGAGAGCAAGTTGTCGTGCTGGATACTCCCTTCGGGCGGCTGGGACTGGCAATTTGTTATGACCTACGTTTCCCAGAATTATTTCGGAGTTTACAAGAACAAGGAGTTGAAATTATTGCAGTTCCTTCCGCATTCACCGCGACTACGGGTAAAGCCCATTGGGAAATCTTAGTACGTGCCAGAGCACTAGAAAATTTAAGTTATTTAATTGCAGCAGATCAAGGCGGTTATCATGTCAATGGGCGACAAACCCACGGCGATAGCATGATTGTAGAACCGTGGGGCGGGATATTAGCCCGTTTAACTCGTGGTACTGGTGTAATTTGTGCTGATATTAATTTAGAACAGTTACACAGCCTGCGGCGCAATTTTCCCACCTTAACCCATAGAAAAATCTACTGTCAACTGCCTGAATAAATGGATTGCATCATGCTTAATTTTAACTGTCACTGCCTCAATTTCCCCGCGCAACTTCCAAAAATGTCCCCTCCCATCATCTGTAAAATTCATTAAAAGGAAAGGTCATGCGCCCAAGTGGTAGAAAATCCGATGAATTACGCCCGGTCAAATTGACACGTCATTTCACTCATTATGCGGAAGGCTCGGTTTTAGTGGAATTTGGTAACACCAAAGTATTATGCACCGCCAGCGTCGAAGACCGCGTCCCACGCTTTTTAAAAGGTTCTAACAGCGGTTGGGTCACGGCAGAATACGGCATGTTGCCCCGCGCCACGCACAGTCGCACCCTTCGAGAAGCCGCCACCGGTAAACAAAGCGGTCGGACTTTAGAGATTCAACGGTTGATTGGACGTTCCCTGCGTGCAGTCATGGATTTAAACGCCTTGGGAGAGCGCACTATTACGATAGATTGCGATGTGATTCAAGCAGATGGTGGAACTCGCACTGCATCAATCACTGGCGGTTACGTTGCATTGGTGGACGCGGTTCAGCAAATGTTGAAAAAAAATGTGTTACGCAAAAATCCCATTCATGGCGCAGTTGCAGCGATTTCTGTAGGTATTTGCGATGGGGTAACGGTATTAGACCTAGATTATCAGGAAGATTCTAATGCAGAAACGGATATGAACGTTGTGATGAACGATGCGGGAAATTTCATTGAAATTCAAGGCACTGCCGAAGGTCACGCGTTTCGTTATGATGAATTACAAAAAATGTTGTACTTGGCGACGGAAGGCGTGCGTCATCTGTTGGAAAAACAAAGTATTGCATTGGGTAACGCGGTGACTTCACAAACATGATTTTTTGAGTCTGAAATTCAAACCTGTCAGGTTTCTGAAATCTAACAGGTTTAAAATAATCAGGAAAGCAACAGATCAATCCGCCGGTTTTGTGTTGCCCAAAGCCTTTGCCAATTGCACTAACTGTATGAATTCTGAGCGATAACCAAATTTATCTTCCCCACGCACTTGATTTGCCAATTGCACCACATCATCATAGGAAAAATTTCCAGTATAAGTGCCACCACGCAATAATTGCCCAAAAGCAGCGACTGCGGCAGCAAACCGATAGTTTTCGCTTGTTTTATCCGCCGAATCAATGATTTTCGCACGCTCAACCGGATATTCTAACAATTTACTGGTCTCTCCCGTCGGAGCTTTATAACGCAACCGTAAGAAGGCTAACTCGTTGGAATAATGAGGTTCTTCGGATTTACCGGATGCCGAATAACGCAAATCTTCCAAACGTCGCCCCTTGCCACCGGTCAATGCAATTTCATACAATGCCGTAACCGTGTGTCCTGCGCCAATATCGCCCGCATCGACCTTATCATTGCTAAAATCTTCTTGTTTTAACGACCGATTTTCATAACCAATGAGACGATATTCAGCAACATTGTTCGGATTAAACTCAACTTGAATTTTTACATCTTTCGCAATGGTTTGCAACGTTGAACTCATTTCTTCGACCAACACTTTTTGAGCTTCATTCAGTGTGTCAATGTAGGCATAATTTCCATTTCCGGCATCCGCCAATTGTTCCATCAACTGCTCGTTATAATTGCCTGTTCCAAATCCCAAAGTTGTCAAGGAAACACCCGTTTTACGTTTCTCTTCAATGAGATTCTTCAATGCGTCGAAATTTACGGTACCAACGTTGAAATCCCCATCGGTCGCCAAAATAATTCGATTGATGCCATTTTTGATAAATCCCTGTTTAGCTAACGAGTAAGCCAAGTGAATTCCCGCGCTCCCATGAGTTGAACCGCTCGCCATCAATCGCTCAATCGCTGAAATAATTTTGGCTTTTTCATGTCCCGTGGTCGGCTCCAACACCACCCCTGATGCGCCCGCATACACTGCAATAGAAATCTTATCTTTTTCAGTCAGTTGATTAACCAATAACTTGAACGCAGACTTTAATAAACCCAATTTATCCGGGCTGTCCATCGAACCAGAGACATCGATCAGAAAAACTAAATTAGACGGCGGTAACTGAGCTTTCGGCACATCGTAGCCCTTAATGCCAATTTGTAGCAAATAAGTGTCTTTATTCCAAGGAGTTGCAGCAAGTTGGGTGGTTACTTTGAACGGCGGATCTAAAGCCTCTGGAGTGGGATAATTGTAACTAAAATAATTAATTAACTCTTCAACCCGCACCGCATCTTTTCTCGGCAATAATCCCCCTTTGAGCATTCGCCGCACGTTAGAGTATGAACCGGTGTCAACATCAATACTAAACGTTGAAACTGGTTGTTTTTTCACATCTTTAATCGGATTGTCTTCTAAGGCTTGATAAGTTTCCCGATCCACTTCCAATTTATCAGACGGCTTACCGTCCGGCTCTGGTCGATTCCCCGTCCCACCACGCGTGATATCAGCCTCGGCAAGCATCGGTATTGTAGCGGTCGCTGGAGCAGTAGGGTAGGGAGCAACTCGCTGATTTAGAACTTGTTTTTCATCTTCTGCGACGGGGGGAGGTGGGGGAGAATGGCTCAGGCGCGCATCCTGTTCACGAGGAGCTTGCGGTTTGGCATCATCCATAAATGTTTGTTTACCTTGAGAATTTTGCTGTTCTTGAGGGGCACACCCCCCCATTGCGACAGTCAGCAATACAACAATTAATGCGAATGTTTTTTGACACATAGATTTGTTCCTTAATTTTTCAATTCGATGAGGAATATATCTTGCAACAACAATACCGGTATCTCAATAATATGATAAGCCATTTGTTGTCATTATTCAGTAAAATCAATCGGTTAAAAATATCACTACGACACTGTAACAAGATGATTTAAATCCATCAGCTTGCCGTTAAATTCGGGTGAGATACGTTTTTTATCGTACCGCTCAACTGGAATAACTACAGCGTATTAGTCACTATAGCACATTTTGATACATTTTTTCGACAGAAATATCCGTCAATCAAGTTTTACGCACGGTTAAAGAATAACAAATCGGAATCAAGAATAGACTGATTAATAACGAAAAAAATAAGCCATACACCACGGTCACCGCCAAAGGTTGCAACATTTGTGTCCCTTCGCCCCAACCCAATGCCAACGGTAATGATCCGACAATAGTGGTCAACGTGGTCATTAAAATCGGACGCAAGCGTAATGCGCCAGCTTCGATAATGGATTCGCGGACATTCAGCCCCTGATTTTTTTGCAATTCAATAGTTTCAACCAAGACAATAGAATTATTGACCACGATACCGGCTAACATGATGATTCCTAACCATACTGGCATCGAAATTGGTAGTTCTGCCATGTACAAGCCCCATTGCACGCCAATCAACGCAAAAGGAATACTTAGCAAAATTACCAGCGGATTGAGCAAAGATTCATACTGCACCGCCATCACCACAAAAACCAGAAAAATTGCCAGAGCAAGCAGCCATTGATTTAAAGATTGATTTTGTTGTAAAACTTTCATTGCCCCGCCTTCATAAATGTTGTAACCTACGGGCAATGGAAAATCCGCCAAACGACGCTGTACTTCCGCAAATATCTCGGATAAGTTCGCGTTTTCATTCACATTGGCAAGAATTTCTATCACTCGTTGTTGTTGATCGCGTTGAATTTCTTTGGGAACGGGAATCCATTGTAATTTTGCCAATTCTCCCAACCGTACCGCTTGTTTCGTGGGGCTGTACAACAGTAAATTTTCCACATCCTGCGGGCTCGTCACTTGTTTTTGTGGCAAACGGAGGCGAACATTGATTTTATCGTTCTCAGTGTAAAAGTAAGTTGCAATTTTACCGTTTAACAGCGTATTTACATCTTGTCCGATACTTTCAACGTTGAACCCTAAATCATTGATTTTTTGACGATCTACGATAATTGCCAACTCTTGATAATTTTCTTCAGCAGAGTGGCGCAGATTATTTAATTCCTTGATATCTTTTAATTTTTGTACCAATTGTTCTGCTAATTCTGCCATGATCCCTAAATCGTCACCGCGTAGGCGTAAACTGAAAGAATCATCACTATTCCCCAATCGAATCCCACGAATCCCAACACTTGCCATGCGAATCTTCACGCCAACTAAATTCAGTTGTTTCAATGACTTATTTATTTTAGCAATCCATTGATTCACATCTAATTTACGCTGCGAACTGGGCACTAATTGCACATTCAAGGTGCTTTGATTACTGGCTTCAAATTGCGACCGTCCGAAGATCATGCCTCCCATCTGCGTAAAAACTGAAATTACTTCAGGCTGTTGGCGCAGAATTTTTTCAACCCGTCGGGTTACTTCATCCATTTCTTCGAGCGCAATTCCGGGGTCGGCAACCATGTTTACCCGCACCTTCCCCTCATCCATTTCTGGCAGAAAGATTTGTTTGTTGTGTCCGAATTGTTGAATGCTGAGAGCTAACCCAATGCAAAATAACAAAATAATCAGCCAAGGAATTCGCAATGCAAGCCGCATACTCCAACGATAGCCGCGTCGCAGCAACTGTTCGAGTGGGAACAAAAATCCAGGATGGGTGCTGGGTGAACTGAGTCCTGCCAATGCGGGCACTACGGTAATTGCGACGAGTAAGGATGCAACGGTGGCAACGGATAATGTAAAAATCAATTCGCTAAACAGTAATCCAATCAAGCCACTGACGAACAAAAATGGCACAATGGAGGCTAAATTGGTGGTCGTCGAAGCAACCAACGCACTGGTGATTTCACTGACTGCGTAGGCGGCATTTTTTTTGTCAATATCATGGGATTGGTGCGGTTGCAGCGTTTGGACACGATTGATATTTTCCAGCATGACAATGGTATTATCAACCACCATCCCCACGCATAAAGCCAGCCCGCCTAAACTCATGATATTGAGTGTTAAGTCATTGTATGCCATCAGAATTAAAGTGAGCGTAATTGCCAACGGAATCGCAGTGCCAATGATCAGGGTATGGCGAAGATTGGCGAGAAATAACCAGATAACTAACATCGCTAATAGGGTGCCACTGATCGCCGAACTGGTCGCATTATTTAAGGCTTGTTTGACATAAACGGATTGATCATCAATGATTTGCAGTTGTACGTCCTTGGGAAGAATTTTTTGTTGATTTAACCAGTGCATCCGCTCTTGGATTGCCTGCGCCACTTCCACCGTGTTTGCTTGTGGTTGTTTTTGCATGGAAAGTTTGATGCTCGGAATATCGTTAAATCGCACTCGTAACCGTTCATCTTGATGAGTATCAATCACTTGTGCCAATTCTTGCAATGGAATTTGGGCGGAAGTTTGATTTGAGGTAGCGAGTCGATTCGGGGCAGGATTGAGCATAACTGCCGCAATATCAGCGACTTGTTGCCAACGACCCGTTAAACGAGTGTTGAGTTCCTGCTGCGCCATTTGTACCCGTCCGCCGGTGGTTTCTGCATTGGCTTGTTGCAATGTTCGGCTGAGGTCTTCTAAACTGATTCCTAGTGCGGCTAATTTGTACATGTCGGGTAAGACGTGGATTTCTCTGATTAATCCGCCCCCCACATCAACCGCCGCGACACCGAGTAAATTGATAAACCATTTGGATAATTGTTCATCCACCCAAGTGCGTAATTCAATAGGGTTGAATAATGCAGATTGAATGGCGAGTTCTACAACGGGGGATTGGGCGGGATCACGTTTGAAAATGGTAGGTGCATCAATGGTATTGGGTAAAAAGCGTTTGGCGCGATCAAGGCGGGCACTGGCATCTCGGAGCGCGATGTCGATATCTTTGCCGTAAGGAAAGGCTATATCTATCGCACAACGCCCTTCAGAACTGCGAGATTGAATGCTGATTGCGTCTTCGGTGAGTGCGAGTGAGGCTTCTAATTCACGGGTAATTTGTTCTTCCATGACGGTGGCGGGCACGCCGGAGCTATTGACGCGTATGGCAATTTCGGGATAGACGATGCGCGGGAGTAAGTCCGTTCCGAGTTTGTTGAGGGAAAATAGCCCGACCACAACCACTGCCCACGCGAGCATGATTACGCCAACTGGGTGATAAATTGACCATGTTGCAATATTTTTTTGAACAAATCGGTGTTTAAGCACAGTTTCGAGCGTTTGGCGAATTCGTCTAGGAATTGAAATTTTTTGTTAAATGGGTGTAGGAGTTACGCACTTGAGATGCTAACTCGTTTATCTGCGTAATTCCTAAAATATCTAAAAATAGGTTGAACATTGGAACGGCTAAAAACGCTATTTTTCTTGATATACCCCACGTTTGACTAGGTATGCTAACACTTCAGCAGCACATTCTTCAATGGTTTTACCGCCGGTGTTGATGGACAATTCTGGATTTTCAGGGATTTCATACGGTGAGGAAATGCCGGTAAAATGTTTAATTTCCCCCGCGCGCGCCTTGCGATACAGCCCTTTCACGTCGCGTTCTTCGCAAACTTCTAGGGAACAATCACAATAGATTTCAACGAAATCTTCTTGAATCAGTTGGCGGGCTTTGTCCCTGTCGGCACGAAATGGGGAGATAAAGGCAGTTAATACAATGACCCCAGCTTCGATGAACAATTTTGCGACTTCGCCAACCCGACGGATATTTTCCATGCGATCTGCGTCTGAAAAACCCAAGTCGCCGCATAATCCATGTCGTACATTGTCCCCATCCAATACGAAAGTGTGGTAACCTTTTTGGTGTAACTGTTCCTCAACTGCGTGAGCAATGGTGGATTTTCCTGCCCCGGACAGCCCAGTAAACCATAAAACAACGCTTTTATGTTTGCTCAATTCAGCGCGGCGGTCGCGAGTGACGGTCGCATGATGCCAAACGGTATTACTACTTTTCATCTGGGTTGTCATAAACTGTCCTTAATGTTTTTTTTATGAATCTCGAATGTTGCTTGTTAAAATTGACAGCATGACCAACATTATAAACACAATTTTTCTTTTCAGGCAAAGTATTTTTCGACATTTTTACGACTTTAATGTGGGCAATCTGATAACTGGTAAAATTTCTCGTTGCGATACGCGCTTTTCAATAGATTGTGTTAAAATTTAGCCTATTTTTATTTTTCAAATTTAATAATAAACTTACACGCTTGTGTCAGCACCCAAAAAATAAATAAAAATTGTGTTCTGGTGCAGAGTATGTCTTAAAAAATCTTGAGATAGCTTGATATACAAAAATCCTTTGGAGGGATATAACTACAATGAGTATAGAAGACGTGGATACCAGCAAACGACGCTTTCTCACGATTGCCGCGACCTCTGTGGTTGGTGCGGTAGGCGTGGGATTTGCCGCTGTACCTTTCATTTCCTACTGGCAACCCAGTGCAAAAGTTCATGCCGCCGGGGCACCTGTGGAAGTTGATATTGGCAAACTAGAATACGGTCAAAGAATTATCGTGGAATGGCGCGGTAAACCGGTGTGGATTGTGAAACGCAGCAAAGAAACACTCTCTGAATTGGCAGGACTCAAGGGAGCGTTGCGTGACCCCAATTCTGAGGTCGAACAGCAACCCAAATATGCGAAGAACGAACATCGCTCAATTAAACCTGAGTACTTGGTCGTGGTAGGTATTTGTACTCATTTGGGGTGTTCTCCTACCTATTTTCCAAAAAATGATCCGCATCCGATGGGTACAGATTGGAAAGGGGGATTTTTCTGTCCCTGTCACGGCTCTTCATTCGACTTGGCGGGTCGGGTGTATCAGGGCGTACCGGCACCAACTAACCTCGTCGTTCCACCTTACACTTATCTTAGCGATACTCGTGTATTGGTGGGTGTTGACCCTAAGGCTTAAAGGAATAATGCGATGAAAAAACTGTTAAACTCAAGTTTGGAATGGGTCGATGACCGTTTCCCCTTGGTTAAGATGTGGGATGATCACTTAGGTAAATATTACGCCCCGAAAAACTTCAACTGGTGGTATTACTTCGGTTCTATCGCGTTGTTAGTTTTGGTGATTCAAATCCTCACCGGCATTTTCCTGACCATGAACTATAAGCCATCTTCCCAAGAAGCCTTCGCATCGGTAGAATATATCGTGCGTGATGTGGAATGGGGCTGGCTGATGCGCTACATGCACTCTACGGGTGCGTCATTCTTCTTCATTGCCGTTTATCTGCACATGTTTCGCGGCTTAATGTACGGTTCATATCGTAAGCCTCGTGAATTGGTGTGGTTGATCGGCATGGCTATCTATTTCGCACTCATGGCGGAAGCCTTCATGGGATATTTGCTGCCTTGGGGACAAATGTCTTATTGGGGCGCGCAGGTGATTATTTCATTGTTCGGCGCAATTCCCTATATTGGCGATGCGATAACGTTGTGGATTCGCGGCGATTATGTCATTGGTGATACAACATTAAACCGCTTTTTTGCGCTACATGTTATTGCTTTACCGATGGTATTATTGGGACTCGTGGTGATGCATGTTTTAGCCTTGCACGACAAACACGTCGGTTCTTGCAATCCAGATGGTATTGAAATCAAGAAACACAAAGACCCAAAAACGGGTATCCCCTTAGATGGTATTCCATTCCATCCCTATTATACCGTGAAAGATATTATGGGTTATGGTTGGTTTTTAATCATCTTTTGTTTGGTGATGTTCTACTTCCCTGACATGTTTGGATATTTCTTGGAAGCCAACAACTTCATCCCCGCTGATCCGATGACCACGCCTGCCCACATTGCCCCAGTGTGGTACTTCACTCCATTTTATGCCATTTTGCGTGCAATTCCAGACAAACTATCGGGAGTGATTGCGATGGGTGCTTCCGTAGGTATTTTCGCACTGTTACCTTGGTTAGATCGGAGTCCAGTGAAATCAATCCGCTACAAAGGACCTATGTTCAGAATCGCCCTTACCCTGTTCATTATCAGTTTTATTTCTCTAGGAATTTTGGGTGTGTTGCCTGCGGAAGGCTTGTATGTGACTTTGGCACGGATTTTTACAGTGATTTACTTTGGATTTTTCCTACTCATGCCAATTTACTCAACATTGGATAAGACCAAACCAGAACCAGAACGGGTGACGATGTGATGAAACGGATATTATTTTGCTTGTTGCTGCTACCAATGTTTGCTTTTGCTTCCGGTGGTGGTCCTGAATTGCAAAAATCGCTGAATGATGTACGCAACAAGGCATCCTTGCAAAACGGTGCGAAAATTTTCGTGAACTACTGTATTGGCTGTCATTCCATGAAATATTCTCGTTTTGAACGGGTTGGCGTAGATTTGGGTATTCCCGAAGACCTGTTGAAACGCGACATCATGTTCACTGCAGAAAAACCGGGTGAACTGATGCTCACCCCCATGACTGCAGCCAGTGGACAGAAATGGTTCGGTAAAGCCATTCCTGATCTCAGTGTGGTTGCACGCTCACGCGGCACGGATTGGTTATATACCTATTTTATGACCTTTTATGCCGATCCCACTCGTCCTTGGGGAGTGAATAACTTAGCGTTCAAAGACGTGGGGATGCCGCATGTGCTGTGGGAATTACAAGGTGCGCAAAAACCCGTGTATCATGAAGAACATGGACACAAAGTGCTGGTTGGCGTAGAACCTGCCGATGAAGCTGCCAAAGCCAAAACCGAAGGTTATCGTCGCGCGGTCACTGACTTGGTAAATTTCTTAGACTATGTTGGCGAACCCGCAAAGGTCGTGCGCTGGGATTTGGGCTGGAAAGTGATTTTATATCTGTTTATTTTCACCTTCTTTGCCTACTTGATGAAACGGGCTTTTTGGGCTGAACTCCACTAAACATAAGTTGTTTCAAAGCGAAGCGCGAGGAGTAAAATCAAAATCCTTGCGCTTTTCTTTGCAACTCAATCACGATACTCGTGGTAAAAAATCAATCATAATCAACTTGTTGATGTTTCATCGTCACCAATTGACCACGCAACAACGACATCAGCAAAATGGCTATCATCTCGTGCATAATGATGGTATGATGATTGCCGGTATCGTGTAAATATTTACGCAATTGTTCCTTGACGTTGGATACTCCAGTCACCTCAATAATAATGTCAATTTCTGTTCCCAGTTGCGCAACTTCCATAAAATTCGTCGTCGTGCGAACCCCTTGTCTCTGTGCCAATTGTATCCCCGGCGTGAGTGAATTCAGATCAGCCACCAAAACCACATTGACAAATTTCGCATGTAACAACTGTTCCAACAATGGCGTACCCGTTTCCCCAGCACCTACTAAAGCAATGTTAATCATATCTTTTTCCATCATATTCTCTCAAATAAAAAAGTTAAAAATACTGCTTTTAGAATCCCTTGAACCTCTTGATGTCCAATATGAATGACCAATTTACCGTAAAAATTGAGCGTGATGCACAAGGTACGTTAATTATCACCGGGCAACAAGGGCAAGTGCAGGTTATTTCTGCTTACAACCGTACTGCAATAGAAACCGTACCTTACGATACGACCCATCTCACCATCAATCCTTATCATGGACTGGCAGCATTTCAAGAGTTTGAAGCCAATCGTTTTTTTGGACGAGAGCAACTCACGCTTAAACTATGGGAAAAACTCGCCGCGTTTTATCAACCAACCCAACAAGCGAAATTATCCCTGCGTTTCCTGCCCCTGCTGGCACCTTCCGGAATGGGAAAATCTTCGCTATTGCGTGCTGGTTTGATTCCAGAATTAGCCCGACGTGGTTTGCCTATCGCTCCGAAGTTACGGGTAGCCGTTTTAACGCCTGGAGTTTACCCATTGCAAAACCTAAGTTTCATGCTGGCGCGTTTGGCAACCCAAGATATTACGCCGTTTGCAAAGGCTCGGATTTACATTAAAGAACTCAGCGAACGCGATGGATTGCGACACATTGCCGCCGAGTTATCCGAGATTAAAAACAGTCCAGTCATGTTAGTGATTGATCAATTTGAAGAATTATATACACTGTGCAAAGAATCATTTGAACGCACCTTGTTTATTGACAATCTCCTTCTTGCAGCGGCAGATAAATCCTTAAATATCAGCGTGATCACTGCAATGCGCAGTGAATTTTTAACCGACGCACAAACTCACCCAACGTTGTATCAAATCTTGGCTAAACAGGCATATATTGTACCATTCATGAATGTCGCAGAATTGCGTGATAGCATCATCAAACCGGCGCAGCTGGCGGGAATTCCTTGGGAAATGAAGACAGTACAGCAACTTATTGAACAAACGAAGGGGCAAAAATACGCACTTCCCTTGCTACAACTTACATTGACTTATCTATGGGATATGCGCCAACACGGAAATAACGAAACACAACTCTTGGAATCTATAGATAGTTTAGCAAACGTACTTGAATTAATCGCGCAACGGCTTTACAACAATCTCGCTGATTCTGAAAGAAAATTGGCACAGTATATTTTTTTGAAATTAATTAAATTAAACGATAATCTATGTCAAAGCCATTGTAGCTGCAAAATAGCCGATTTAACCTCGCAAGCGGATGATAAGGTGAAAGAAATTTTACGTTATTATGCCAATCATGACAGTCATCTGATCACTTTATCTCAAACATCACAATTGACTGCGACCATTACGCATGAGGTGTTATTTCACCATTGGTCAACGTTAAAACAATGGTTGCTCGAATATCGGGAAGAACAATTGTTAAAACAACATCTTAGCCATGCAGCCCATACATGGGAATCTCTGCGTCGTCCCACACGGTTATTATGGCATTCAAGTGACTTGGCGCGCGTAGAGCCTTTGTATGACAAATCGCGTGAGGAATTCACTGAATTACAACTGATTTTTTTCCACACTTCCAAACGGCGACAACGCTATTTGAGATATCGCAATCGGCTATTCGCAATTTTATGTATCGGAATTGGGATATTGGGTTTGATTCTGTCGATAACTCAGTTCAGATAATAGTTTGTTGCCAATCGTGTCTTCAACAAAATATGCTAAAATTAAAATAGAATACAAACGAGGAGAAATACTGATGTCTCAATGGTTTATGCTGACCTTGATCGGAAAAGATCAACCCGGCATCGTCGCAAAAGTCACCGCGGCACTGTATCAGGGCGGTTGCAATTTGGGCGAGGCTTCGATGTTGCGATTGGGCGGAAATTTCACCATCATGTTGATGCTTTCTTGTGAAGGCACGGTGATGACACTGGAAACATTATTAACTCCTGTCGTGGATAAGATGCAATTACGACTGCATATTGATGAAATTGAAGCACAACCGCGCGCGCATTGTTCGCCGGATGTGGCTATCAGTGTTTACGGTGCAGATCGGGCGGGAATTGTGGCGCAAGTGACTGAAGTTTTTGCCAATGCCGGATTAAATATTTTAAATTTGGATACAGATGTCGGGGGTGAACCGGATAAACCTTTTTATATCATGCAAATTGAAGGCACAGCGCAGCAGGGTATCGAAAAGTTACAACTTGCCTTGCAAGAGTTGTTGGCGGTACAAAAGGACTTAAAAGTGCATGTCATGGCGATTGATACGGTGGTGATGTAAGCGATGGCGATTTTAGAAATTCTTACTTATCCGGATGAGCGGTTAAAAAATCTGTCAGAAGATGTGATTGAGTTTAATGATGAATTACAAGCATTTATTGCCAATTTGGAAGAAACCATGCGCGCCGGACCGGGCGGAGTGGGCATTGCTGCACCTCAAGTCGGTCGTTTTCAACGCATTGCCATTGTTGATGTCTCAGCAAAGAAAAAAATCAAGCATCATGGGCGGTTAGTGTTGATTAATCCAGAAATTACGGAATGGAACGGGTTTGAAGTGGCGCGAGAAGGTTGTATGTCTGTGCCAGATTATACGGGAAATGTGATTCGTGCTACGCAAATTCATCTCGTTACTCAGAATGAACATGGGGAAAAGTGTGAGTATGACATGGAAGGTTATGAAGCGCGCGCGGTACAACATGAATTAGATCATCTGGATGGCTTGCTGTTCATTGACCGGTTGGTGAGTCGGCGACATGATTTATTTCAGCGCAAAGTGTATCAAAAATAAAAATAGGGGTTACGCAGTTCAAATCGATTTTTGAATAAAATCAATTAAATAACGATTCAACTGCATAACTCCTACAATTATTTTCATCTCGTGTTGGGTGGCACAACCATTTGAACACGCCTATTTTTCAACAAAATCAGTTGTTAAACGGAGCCCACGCTGATTCTCGTAATTCCTCGCCAGAACCAATCGCTATTTTTTGTCGCACCCGCCCATCAACGGAAACTGTCGCTAAACTGCGTCCGGAACTGTAAATAATCATGCTGCCATTGGGCGCGAAATTGGGCGATTTATCCGCTGTGGTATTGCTGAGAATGTTGACCTGTCCATCGTTGACATCCATCGTTGCAATGCGATAACCGCCACCGCCGTGAATGAATGCCAATTTTTTACCGTCGGGCGAAAACATCGGACGGGCATTATAATTGCCTGAAAATGAAACTCTTTTTTCTTCTCCCCCCGCCACCGACATCCGATAAATTTGCGGACTGCCGCCACGATCTGAAGTAAAAGCAATGGATTGTCCGTCGGGAGACCATGAGGGTTCGGTATCAATTGCCGGATTATGGGTTAAACGTTGCAGCTTGCGTGAGGGTAAATCAAGAATGTAAATTTCTGGATTGCCATCTTTCGACAAAGTTAATGCCATTTTTGAACCATCGGGAGACCACGCCGGCGCGCCATTTAAGCCTTTGAATGCAGTGATTCTATCCCGTTTACCCGTGCGAATATCTTGCGTATAAATCCCCGCTTCCTTGCCTTCTAATGACACGTAAGCAAGGGTTTTACCGTCCGGAGACCATGCTGGCGAAGAAATAGGCTCATTAGATTCCAACATTTTTTGAGCGTTTGCTCCATCGGCATCGGAAACATACAGTCGATAAGTGACATTTTTCGGTCCCCGATAAGAGGATGTAATATAAGCAATTCGAGTGTTGAACGCGCCCCGTTCACCCAACAGGGCTTGATAAATCGCGTCACTGATTTGATGCGCGACATAACGCAAACTTTTGTCATTCGCTTTGTATTGCAAACTTAAAATCTGTTTGTTGCTGCCCAATTCAAATAATTCAAACTCCACGTTGTAGTTATTGCCGCCGCCGCTCACTCGCCCGATCACCAGATGCGCCACGCCCGTTGATTGCCACGTCCCAAAATCCACTTCACCGGCAGCCGAAGGACGCGCGGGTAATGTTTCAAATGACATGGGAATAAATCGCCCACTGCGATGCAAATTATCTCGCACAATTTGTGCAATATTCACCGAGGCTTGCCCGCTAAATGGCACAATGGCAATTGAGGGAGTTTGAGTTTCACTGTTTTCGCCCTCGCCCAAATTGCCTTTATCGACATTCAATTCAATGGTAATTGTTGCAAATACTTGAGAAATCAATAAAAAATAATAAATCACGCTAAAAAATACTATTCGCATGTAACCTCCTCTTTAATCCTGAGTTAGGGTAAAGTTAAATGTTCTAAAATAATCAAAAACATCGCTTGAAACTGGTAACGGAGAAGCCGCTCGAACCGCCGCCATTGCTGAACTGTCAAATGCCGCATTGCCACTGCTGCGAGTGATGGTCACACTTCCCACTGCACCGCCCGGAATCAACCGAATTGACATACTGCATGAAAGTGTCTGCCCGGTCGTGCTGTCTGGACGATTCAAACGCCCCTCGATTTTACTTCTAATTCTTGCCTTAACTTGCCCAATTTCTTTTTTCGACGCACCGGAATCAGATTTCCCCTCCCCTTCGGTACGTCCTTTTCCCGCAGTTTGTGCCCTACGTTCAGCTCCTTGTTTTTCCTGAGCTTCTTGGGCTGCAACTTTTTCTCGCGCGTCCGCCTCACGCTTCAAACGCTCCTGCTCAAGCTGCTCCGGCGTTTTCTCTTTAACTGGCGGTTCTGGCTTAGGTTCTTCCTTCTTGGGTTCTTCTTTCTTCGGCTCTTCCTTAGGCTTTTTCTCTTCCTGTTTTTCCTTCTTCCGCTGTTCCTTCAACGCTCTGAGCTTTTCTTGACGTTCTTTTTCCTTAACCTCTTCTCTTTCCTTGCGTTTTTTCTCTTCAGCCGCTCTTTTCTTGTCTAACTCGCGTTGCTTGGCTTTTTCTTGCTCTTTTTGCAATTTCTTTTCATCAGCTTCCCGTTGCCGTTCTAAGGCATCCAACTGTTTCTTACGTTCCTGCTGATCCTGCTCTAACGCCTCAATTTGCTTACGTTTTGCTTGCACTTCCGCCTCTTGACGACGCGCCAAATCAGCTGCGGCAATTTGCTCGACCCGTTTCCGTTCCTCTTCAAGCTGTTGTTGCCGTTTTTCTTCCTCAGCCAAACGAATTTGCTCTTGTTTCTGGCGTTCTAATTCCAACTTACGCTTTTGTTCCTCTTCTGCCAATTGTTGCTTACGTTCGGCTTCAGCGGCGCGTTGTCGTGCCAATTCTTCCTCATCCACCAATTTAAACAAATACATCTGTTGCGTGGTGGAGACAATTTTGCCACTATGATTCGGTGCCGCGACTTTGGAATCAGGCGAGATATTTTCCCACACGGGAGTAAAATCACCTGTTTGGATTGCTTGAGCCATATCTTCGATAATTTCTACTTTGTCCATGAACAATAATAAGAGTAGAACCAATAAGATATGGGCAAGCAATGCTGCGAAAAACGCAATTAATCGAATGAACATAAATTTTAACGAGTCTGCGTCAATAAACCTACTTCAGAGATATTTTTGCTTTTGAGTAAACCAATTAATTCAACAATCTTGGTATAAGGAGCTTTTGCATCACCTTTCACATAAAATTGCAGTTGTCCAAACCGTTCATTTTTCGCCAATTTATCAAGATAAACGTGCAGTTCTTCGACACTGATCGGCAATGTCTCATTCTGACGCAAGATTTCACCCGTTTCAGTCACCGAGAACATCACAACTGTACCTTGTTCAGTGGGAACGGGTTTTGTGCCCAAATTAATCGACGGCAACTGCACATCGACCTGTTGCACCAACAATGGCGAAGTAATCATGAAGATAATCAATAACACCAGCATCACGTCAATGTAAGGAACGACATTCATTTCAGCAACCCGGTGTCTGCGATGGGTACGTGGCATAAGGTTTAAAAAAAGTTAAAGTTGTGGTGACAATGGGGCAGGCGCGGACTGTTGAATAACCGGTTGCTGTTGCTGGGTATGGGCTTGACGGTTCAAAACGCCCATAAATTCATCCATAAAGGTTTCGTAACGCGTTACTAACCGTTCCACTTTATCACTGTAATTGTTATAGGCAATCACGGCGGGAATCGCAGCAAATAACCCCATTGCAGTAGCGATTAAGGCTTCTGAAATCCCCGGCGCAACCAAGGCTAAAGTCACCTGTTGCATTCCCCCCAGCGCGTGAAATGAATTCATAATTCCCCAAACGGTACCAAACAAACCGATGTAGGGACTCACCGAGCCGATGGTGGCTAATGCGGTCAAACTTTCGTCTAATTTATCAATTTCACGGTGTAATGCGGCGCGCATCGCTTTGTGGCATCCTTCCACCATACCAAGGGGAGTTAATCCGATAAGTTTCCGCAACTTAGAGAATTCAATATATCCAATTGTGAAAATATTTTCCATGCCCTTCAATTTGCGTCCGCTACTGACCGTTTGGCTATATAAGGCGTTCAAATCTTTACCTTTCCAAAATTGGTTTTCAAACACCGTAGCGGCATAACGCGCTCTCGCGAGGGTGAAACTTTTGTAAAAAATCAGGGTCCAAGAATAAATCGAGATGAAAAGTAAAATTCCCATCACCACCTGCACCACGATGCTGGCTTTGGTGATGATTTCGATAAAAAAAGCTAAGTCTGTCATGATAATACGTGTAACAATGCGTGAGGGAGAGATTGAGGACGAAAATTTAGTGAGTTGACGCAGGCAATTTGAACCGATGCCGTGCATAATAATGTGGTTTGACGTAAAATTTGCTGATCTAACGTTAAACTCGCCTTGCCTATTTTAGCAGGTTTTACAGTAATTTCCAACAAGTCATCAAATACTGCCGGTTTGTGATACTGAATAGTGACTTGACGCACCACGAAAATTTTTTGTTCATTCTCGCGTAACGTGCTTTGTGCAAAACCCAACTGTCGCAACCACTCAGTGCGGGCGCGTTCAAGAAATTTCAAGTAGTTTGCATAATACACCACCCCACCGGAATCAGTATCTTCATAATAAACACGCACATGCCAAGTGAAGTCAGGAATAGTCATGATTTATTCATATCGCAATTGTTCAATCTCCCTTCTGATAAGCGATTTCGTCACATATTTTCATATTTTCTAAGAACATTTTCATCTCCGATAAAACAATCAGTACAAGTTGAGTCAAATTTAAAACATTTCGTAGTTCAAAACCCAGTGATCAAAAATAATTCGTGAAGTCCTTGCTCCAATGTCTCTAATTTTGTTTTACAAGAAATTCCTTCAAATTCAATGCCTCTATCGTCAGTAATCAGCAAACATTTTTCAGCAACGGCATAACCCGCAATTAACCAATCAATCGTGGCACTGCATGATTTATTTTTATTGACTTCATCTTTATCGATCCCTAAACATTTGGCACACCGTTCAATTTTTGCTTTAAGCCATTCATCTCTTGTTGGATATCGGGTATAGAACCGATTTGAAATCTTTAATACCAAGTGAAACAGGTCTATAACCCAA
>DYNO01000194.1 GCA_020721025.1 Thiomargarita sp.
TTAACCCGACTCATCTTCGGTTCGGTGTACTAGCAAAGCCAATGATAATTTTTGATAGGTTTTCATGAACGTCATTTCCGAATAACAACATGTTGATTTTGTAGCTAAGAGTTGTGTTAACACAGTCTATTCCATGTAAAGTTGAAATTGACGACACGTCCTTAATGAAGATTGAATATTTCAACAACTCAATTCAAATTTTATCAAAATCAGGCGTGTGGAAACTTCTTCGGAAAATTAAGAAACATGTTTTTAATCGGTGCCCTTGCCAAATTTGTCATACTTGTGATTATCGCCTGGCGTTTCTTCGTAACATTCATCATGTGCTTCCGCCGTTCCTGAAGCCAATAATTCGCTGACAGTCACAAATTCATAACCTAACTCTTGCAACGCGGGTACCAGTTTTTCAAGGGCTTTGGCTGTGGCGTGTCCCCGTCCGTTGGCATGTGCCACAATAATTGAACCAGATTTCACCGAACGTAACACTTTGTTAACAATAGCTTGCGCGCTCTGTTTTCGATCCGGGTCGCCAGTGACCACATCCCATTGAATTGCCGGCAATCCGTAATCCGCTAAGATTTGCAACGACTCTGGTTTGCATGTGCCATACGGAAAGCGAAATGTTTTCAACGTCGTGGGAATTTTCGCAAGTTCATTCGGATATTGGGAAGCACATTGTTGTTCCGCAAGCTCTTGCCGCTGTTTTTGATATTCCGCTTGTGTCCACAAAATTTGCTCCCGCGCTTCCTTATCCGTCAACATGCGAAAATTGCCATGCGTCCACGCGTGATTTCCCAATTCAAACAAGGGGTCTGCCATCAATTGTTGGGTTTTATCCGGGTGCGAGTGCATCCATTTGCCGCCGGCGTAAAATGTTGCTTTCACTCCATTTTCCCGCAGATAATTGATAATTTCAGCATCATAGCCCGTTTTTTCGGAATGACGTTCACATAAATCAAAAGTCAGGGCAACCCGTTTTTGACCATCGCTCGGATTCACACGACGAATACAACCTGACTCAACTCTTTGATTTTTATCAGGTTGAAAAGTGGGATGATAACCATCTGATGGATGTGGACGCACAACTTTTTTATCTAGCGGACTTCCTTGTAAATCTAAATCAGTAAAACAGTTTTTTAAAATAGTTGGTGAACCAAAAGTTTGTTCAGTCGTTGTTGGGAGAATGGTTATAGAATCTCTCGCCAAACTACCCGGTTTTGGCAATTTTTCGATGGGGCGCGCGTCTTGAGCATGACTCAACGAACTGAGACAAAATAGCGTGGAGCAGATGAAGAAAATGGGTAATTTCATGAAGTTGAGGATGATAATTTGTAGTAAAATGAGGTTAGATTTTTCAAATACGCATAAATTCAAATTGTTGCGAAATTTTCTGCACCGAATTATTTGAAAAATCTATATATTACGGAGACGATGACGACGACAATACCTTAAACAGTTAGACAAATTGCGCCATTTCCTCAGCACAACGGCGGGAGTGACTGAGCAACATTCCCAATGCGTTTTTCTGAACAGTCAGTGTCACTAAAACCAAGTTGTTGTTAATGTGCATAAATGCCACAATACCTTGTTTATTCTCAGAAATAATATTATCACACGTCCCCATTTTTAATTCCGCCGTAATCGTATCTCCCAAAGACATCAAGGTACTTCCCATGGTTGCCAACCGTTCTAACGGATAGTCTTGATTTCCTTGACGCATCGCGCACATGTGTCCGTCTGCTGTGGTCACGACTGCGGCATTAATAACACTACAATCTTCTAGAAGTTTGGCAAGGCGTTGGTCGAGTTTTGTGATAAGTTGTGGGGCAAGCATAGCAATTCCTTAAATTTCCTGATGAACAACAAAAATGACGGGTCATGTTTTCAGTGGGTGGGAAGTCCATTTAAATCAAGATGTTGAGATCAACCATATTCCAACATGGCGACTAGGGCATGAATCAGCATCACCACACTGTCGCGCGAACGGGCATCGACGGAATAAATGGGCAGACGAATTCCATGTGATTGCATATATTCATGATAAATTTCTAAATTGGGTTCCGGTGACAAGTCCATCCGGGTAATTCCAACCACTGCACTGGTTTCTTTGATAAACTCTCTGAAATTGTCCAAATAGCGTGCCAAGTCACCCACTGGATCGTCGCCGGCATTGTCCACCAAGATAATTAAGCCCAACGCGCCCTTGATAAGAATTTTCCACATGTAATCAAAGCGTTGTTGTCCGGGCGTGCCGTAAATACGCAACTTTTGCCCATCATCCAGCGTCAATTCACCGTAATCCATCGCCACAGTAATCGTTTCTTTGCGAGAAGTGTCTATACTTTGACGAATCAGATGGGTAGTAAAATCGTTGCTGCGAACATCGGTATTAATCACGGGGATTTCACTGATTGTTGATATTGCAGTGGTTTTTCCCGCCCCCGCGCTCCCTGTAAAAACTAATTTGATTTCGCTCATATGTATTTAAAAAAACTAGCCAATTTCTCGGTATCGTAAGATATAGAAAACGCTCAACATTTTCTGTGCACTAGCGTAATAAACGGTTCAATATGTCCTTGAGTGTCCGTCGTTTTGGTTCAGCGATTTTTTTATCGACCAGACGACTTTCACTTGCGGGTTCCTCAATGGTTAACTCTATCATTTTGCAAGAATTAAAAAAATCAACGACGGTTTCTAGCGTGGTATGGGTTTTTTGTGCGATGGTGATTAAATTCGCGGTATTTTTTAGCATAAACGCCGCCAGCCCAACGTGAACCGTATCATGTGGTAATACCACGAAGTTAGGCCAGTATTTGAGTCGAATGACCGAATCTGGTGCCTGCCCTAGTATTAAACGCCCGTGCGAACAGCGTAGCGTTGCTAACCACAGAGCAGTATCCATGGGATAGGCACGCAGGGCATTTTTTTGTACTTCGGCAAGCAATTCTTCTGGAGTCAAATTGACCACTTTAATGTTTTTAGCATAACTGCTGTACAAATTTTCTTGTAATGAGTCTAATTGCTGCATTTTAGTGACTGCGGAAAAACAGCGATTTTCATACGGTAAGATATACAACGGTGCAGAACCCAAACAGCTAAAACGCCGTGGGCGGGCTGCCACTAACGATTCCTGCAATAATCCCAAAAGATAAATCGAGGGTTCAAAATATTCTAACTTATTATCCAAGCAGTATTTATTTTTCCCTTCACTTGTTCCTGACATTGCCTTAGAAAATAAACTCGGAACGGAGGGAAGGGCAGCAGCCGGCACACTCGCCACACTGGAAGGTTTAGGGGGTGGGGGGCATTGGTTAGCAGTTATTGGGGGAGAATTGATCAACAATTGCGCCGGTTGCAACATTGCTAGAGAATTTAATAGCTGTAAAAGTGGTTGAATCCGCAACGGTTTTTGTAAGAACCATTCGGCGTGATAAAAATTTTGTCGCGCATACGCGATTAAGAACACATCCCGCGGTTTGGATATCCAAAATTCAATCCCATCGGGTTGTTCCAAATCGACCAAGATAATGTGCGCACTCTCCTCGTAACTCCATTTTTGAGTCAACTGATTTTGTATCAACTGTAGCATGGATTTAAAAAACACGTTATTGGTTTTATCCAACGCTCTGGTGGTAATTTGATAGTCCATTGGATTACTTAAAAGTCGCCAAAGAGGTGATTAATCTTGCAAAATCGCTAAGAGTGCGTGAACCAAAATTTTGACATCATTCGATTGGCGCGCATCAACTTCAAACACCGGAAAAATTTGCCCACGTTCTAATAACTTGTTACGATAGTCGTCTAATAACAATTGGCGATTCATATCCATACGCGTCACGCCGATGACCACCCCGGTGGCTTCAATAAACTCATGAAACGCATCGAGATAAAAAATCATGTCATCCAATGGCGAAGTATTTGCATTATCGATCAACAAGATCAAGCCAATACCTCCCGCCGACAAAATATTCCACATGTAATTAAAACGTTCTTGTCCTGGCGTACCGTACAAATGAATCCTGATGCCATCGTCCAAATTAAAATAGCCATAATCCATTGCAACGGTGGTTGTTTCCTTACGTGCCAAAGCCTCATCACTACAACGTACTTCGGTAGATATTGGTGGGATTTCACTAATGCTTGCAATTGCAGTGGTTTTTCCTGCCCCCATCGGTCCGGTAAAAATAATTTTTTCCATAATTTTTCTTACTTCTTCAGTAGTTTAAACAAAAGATTCTATTTTTTACCGGTGTCCGATACTTTAATAATTGATTATGAATTAAAAGTATAACATAGATTAAAATCAATTGAGGTGTGATGCACCACAAAGTTTAATGCAGTGTATTTCCGAGATGAAAAAAGAAAGAAGTCAATCGCTTGTTTCTATTTTTCAAACGGTTCACAGGTCGTTGAGAAAAGAGAGAGGTGTTTCACAGTCTTCTTTTATAAGGGAAAAATCATGAAAAACATCGCTGACGATCATTTTATTGGATAATGGTGTTCAAGTTTGGTCAAAAATTTGAATGCACCCTTTACGTTCTGTAACTAAAACAGTCGATAATACTCACCAAAGGACGCTATTGATGATAATTACAAAAACTGTCGAACTGAATACGAAAAAACAACACAAGTTAAGATTACATACAATCATCAATATTACTCTACTCTGAAAAGGAACAGTGTATGCGATTTCTCTTTATTATCATAGCATTGATACTGCTACCCCATGTTGCATTCGCATTGACCTCCGCGGAAGAATACGAAATCAAGGCGGTGTATTTGTTCAACTTGGGCAATTTTGTGAAATGGAAGGAAAATGTTTTAACGGAAAATTTTGAAATCTGCGTGTTTGGAGCCGACCCGTTTGGAATCAATTTGGATTACATTGTCGAAAAAGAGCAACAAATTCAAAGCTATGATGTCGTGATCAAACAACTTTCGAGTCTTGAAGGCATCCTCAGTTGTCAAGTTCTATTTATGAGTCGTGCCGCACAACCGCAGTTTACAACCGTGTTTGCAGCGATAAAAAACAAGCCAATTTTGACGGTCAGTGATGCAGATAGCTTTGTCACTCAGGGGGGAATGGTGCAATTTTACTCGCTTGACGGAAAAATTCGCTTGATGCTTGACCCAGAGACAATTGAAGACAGTGGTTTAAAGGCAAGTTCACAACTGTTAAAAATTGCACAACTCATTAAAAAATAGTAATATGTTATAAAATACCTTGCGATTTTACCATTCTATCTGTCCAGTGTCATGTTCACTTTGGGTGAAGAGGCGAAGTGTTTGAAAACTTTGCCTACTTCACTTGTTAAATCAATCTATTATTGTTGAAAAATGATAATATGTGTGAGATACGAGATTTTTCGTAATCCATTGCTTATATTGAATATTACATTTTAAAATGATCAGCCTTAACTCTACATTATATTTAAAATCAATGTATTAAAAAAGTCAGACAGTCGTAGCGCAGTTACGCTATAATGAGCCATCCTGTGACAGTCTCAAATGTTAAGGTTAAACATTCATGTAGGCTGAAACAACATCATCAATTTAAATTCATTTGTCGAAATAAAGTATCCGTAATCTATATAAAAATGAGGTCATTATGATGACAAACAAAACAATTCTCTCTGTTGCGATAAGTTGCATTTTATGGGGTGGTGTGCCGAACACATTTGCTGCTGAGGCGACAACCACGTCCGAACCAGTGGCTACTACGGCTACCGAACCCAAGCCCGCGACTACGCCAACGGCTAC
>DYNO01000195.1 GCA_020721025.1 Thiomargarita sp.
TAGAAAACATGAAAATATGTGACGAAATCGCTTATCAGAAGGGAATCCTCGCAGGCGAGCAAACAGGAATGCTTAAAGGTAAACTTGAAGGAAAGTTAGAAACGGCAAGGGCAATGCTGGCAGAAGGATTAAACCGCTCGTTGATTATAAAGGTAACCGGACTTTCTGAATCAGAAATTGAGCAATTGCGACACTAAAATTTGATTTCCTTCTCTAAAAGAGATGATTCATATTTTAACTAAAAATAATTAGTAAAATCCATCTATTACATTCAACGTATTTTGCCAAATTTGATACCAACAAAATACCGTGTCAAGAAATTGAACGTGATGTAATTCTCTATTTTTATAGGTGTTGTAATGAAATATTGTTCCCAATGCGGTACTCCAGTCAGTTCTAAAATTCCCGAAGGTGATAATTTGCCTCGTTTTATCTGTGATAATTGTCATACGATACATTATCAAAATCCCAAAATTGTGACTGGTTGTCTTCCAGAATGGGAGAATAAAATTTTGTTGTGTAAACGCGCTATCGAACCTCGTTACGGTTTGTGGACTTTGCCAGCTGGATTTATGGAAAATCATGAAACACTGACTCAGGCAGCCGAGCGAGAAACTTGGGAAGAGGCTTGTGCCAAAGTGGATAATTTACAGTTATATACCGTGATTAGCTTGCCTTATATTAGTCAAGTTTATATCATGTTTCGGGCTCGCTTGATAGATTTGAATTTTGCCCCCGGTAGCGAAAGCCTTGACGTAAAACTATTCCATCCGGAAAATATTCCTTGGGATGAATTAGCCTTTCCGGTCATTCGTCGTACCTTAACACATTATTGCGAAGATTTAGCAACGCGCCAATTTCCGTTGCATATCAGCGATATCTTGCATCGTCCTAGTGAAACACAAGGAAAATAAGATGATTTTACAGACTATTTGCTTCTTTCGATTATTCATTGGCTTAGGATTATTGATCATGGCAGGCTCGCCGCTTTATGCCCAATCAGTCACTGATGTGTATGAAGCGAGAGTCCTCATTGAAAATTCTGACGAAGGTTCGCCAAAACAAGATTTACAGCGCGCCTTGACGCAGATATTAATCAAATTGACCGGGAATCACAAAATTTTTGACATAAAACCAGCACTCAAGCAAGTGACCGATGGTTCTCATTATGTTGAACATTATCAATATGATACGATAGATGAACAGGACTACCTCATTGCGACTTTTCACGCGCCCAGCCTCAGCGACTTGTTGCAACAGCATGACTTGAAAATTTGGAGTAGCAACCGCCCTGACTTTATTGCGTGGATATTAGTCGAAGCTGATGGCAAGCAAGAAATTTTAAATAGTGAGATGCAACAAGAAGCTATCCGCATTCTGACTCGTCAAGCGAAACAACGTGGGTTGCCCGTGTTACTACCGCTGATGGATTTCGAGGATCATCGCATGTTAAAAATCTCGGATATCATTGAAGGAAATAAAATTGCCTTGTTGCAAGCAACGGAACGTTATGGTGCCGGGGCAATATTGGCGGGACAAGTGATAAAAACTTTTGAAAATCAATGGCAAAGCAAGTGGCGTGTCTTAGCTCACCATGAAGATGAAAAAACTTGGGAAGCAACCTATCCTAGTCTAGATCAGGCATTAATCGCTGGAATAGATGAAGCTGTGGATGTTGTTGCTTTAAAAGGAAATTATATCACTGTGGTGGAAACATCGCCTGACGAAAATGCCCTTGATAAAAATGAGACGCAAGAAAATCCAGAAACCACTTTTGAACTGCAAGTCGTTAACGTATTGAGTCTAAATGATTATTCTCAAGTGTCCAGTTATCTACATAAACTAGATATTATCACGAGTCTTCAGATGAAAGATATGTCTGAAGGTAAGGTTACCTTTAGTGTGCGTGTCCAAGGAGGGAGAGAAGCCTTAGTTAACGCATTGAGTTTAGGCGATTTATTGACTCCTAGCCTCGAGGATTCTCAAAGTTTAGTTTATCAATTTATGCCAAATTAGTCATCATTCATTACCGAGAGGACAAGGACTCAATTTATTAACGTTCAACAAGTTAAGCTAACTAACCGATTTAAATATGATTAATATTCGATAGATTGATTGCAAAATCAATAAGTTATAATTCATATTTTACTTGAATTTATTACTGTAACTGATTGAACTGATTGAAATCAAAAAAAATTATAAGCATTAGTTTTAAACTAAACGGTAAGCAGATTGAAAAAAATGTGCTATACTTGGCTTATGATACAGATTTTTGTGAAATGAACCTTGATTAGGAGACGAATAGATGATTAAATTTACAACGCTGAGTGTATCTGCTATCGCAGCAGTGGTTACTTTGTCAATGGCTCCGTTACCCATGGTCGTGGAGCAAGTAGGGGCGGAACCATTTCAACCCAAGGTCGAAGGCGCGCCAAGTCGGCGGGTGGGGGGTGGAACTCGTGGAACGACGGCAGAAATTCCTTCATTGGTCGCACTATCAACTGAAGAAGTGGGCAAAACGACTTCCACTCAACCGACCTTATTATGGTCAGTATCGAAAGCCGTCAAGAAGCCATTTAAATTCACCTTGATTTATGCGAATCCGCTTTCTGTCAAACCACCCGCCACGGAACCTGTCAAAGAAGTCGTTCTCAAGGATGTGGTTGATGGGGTTCAAGCGATTCATCTGGCAGATTACGGTGTTACCTTGCAACCAAATGTAGAATATGAATGGTCAGTGTCAATCATTATGGGAAATAAGGAAGGTTCAGGCGACATCAGTGCCACCGGTGCCATCATGTACACTCCCGATAAGGAATTGGTGGCAAAGGTGACCAGTGCTGACGAAAAACAACGTCCCACCTTGTATCAAAAAGCGGGGTATTGGTACGATGCAATGGCAGAACTATCTCAATTAGTTACCAAGTATCAACAAGATGAAGCTCTGCGTCAACAACGTACCACCTTGCTACAACAAGTAAAATTAGATAAAGTCGTTACTTACACAAAATAATCTAATTTGTTGGGTAGGGTAAGCAATTCACCTTGCCCTATTCAATCAATGATATTCAAATATCAACTGAACCAAAAACTTATCAAAAGAATCGGGTGAACATGAAATCCGACAGCTGGATTCGCAAAATGGCACAATCGCAACAGATGATTGAACCGTTTGAAGCGTATCAAATTAAACAAAATCAAACCGGTCGTGTCATTTCGTATGGAACGTCAAGTTACGGTTACGACGTGCGCTGCGCCAACGAATTCAAAATTTTTACCAACGTAAACAGCACCATTGTCGATCCCAAGAATTTTGATGAAAGAAATTTTGTCAATGTCGATGCAGATGTGTGTATTATTCCCCCCAATTCCTTCGTATTGACTCGTAGCGTCGAATACTTTCGGATTCCGCGTGACGTTTTGGTGATTTGTGTGGGAAAATCAACTTATGCTCGCATGGGAATTGTGGTCAACACCACACCACTTGAACCAGAATGGCATGGACATATCACACTTGAATTGTCAAATACCACGCCGCTGCCTGCAAAAATCTATGCAAATGAAGGCATTGCCCAGTTGATTTTTCTGAGTGCAGGCGAAATGTGTGAAACTTCCTATGCTGATCGTCAGGGTAAATATCAAGGACAACGCGGGGTCACCTTGCCAAAAACTTGAATTTAGCATCATCAAGATGATAGACAACATTGTAAAAATATTGATTGATTATTCAACTCATTGAGATGAGTCTGCGTAAATTTGAACTTCGCTGTGAACTTACCATCATTTCAGTAAATTCCTAATCTGAGGCTAAATTGAATGTTTCAACCCGTCACGATGCACCATGTTTCGCTGTTGGTTTTAACTGAAAATGTGCCCCTTGTCGCGCAGATTCTGGGAGAACAAGGTACATTTCATCCTGAAAAAACTGAAACCTTGCGAGAACACCTTCCCGAACAACTTGGACAAGAATTTCACCGTCAATTTCAGAATGCCATCAATCGGTTAAATAAAATTATTCAGCAAACTCAATTTTCTCCTCCCAAAGAAATTATTGAGCCATATCAACTGGTTAGTTTAGAAGAATTGCAATCACTGGATGCAGAATTAAGCAAGATATGGGCACAATTTTCTGAATTGGAAGAACAGCGGCATCAAACGCGAGATAAATTGCACGAATTGAAGCAACTGTTTGAAACATTGGAAAAATTCAAAAAATTAGATATCGATTTAAACCTGTTACACACGCCGCGTCATTTTCTCAATCTCCACATTGGCACAGTTCCCATCACCAATTTGACACAACTCAGCAACTCCCTTATGTTAGCCGGAAATTTTGTGCAATGCTTTCATCAGATTGATAAATTAGCTTATTGTGTTGTCGTGGGAACGTTGCAGCAGCAAGATCAAGTGAATTCTGTGTTAAAACACGCTGAATTTCGTCCGCTTGCCATTCCTGGAGAATTTCATAGCCATCCTCAACAAGTGCATCGGGAATTGACTGCGGAAACCTCGCGCTTACAGCAAAGAATTCAACAAATTGACGCGCGCAAACAGGAATTAGCCAGCCAATATCACAAGTTTTTGTACCACGCTCACCAAATGCTAAATCGGGCGGCAGCCTTTGCAGAATTAAGTGGATCGTTGCAAAAACGGGGCGCATTGACCTTGATTGCCGGCTGGTTGCCGCGGGATGAATTACCACGTTTACAAGCGGCATTACAGCAAAAATTGTCACAACCTCAAGTGCTTACCCACCGCCCGCCTACACATGAGGAATTTAAAACAGTACCCTCACTCACCCGACATCATCCAATATTTGCGGCATATCAAGCACTTGTTAAAAATTACGGTATTCCACGTTATGGGGAGTTTGACCCGACTTATTTATTCACAGTATCATTTTTACTGATGTTTGGCATGATGTTTGGTGACGTGGGACAAGGATTGATCATTGCCGGGGTGGGATGGTATGGGCGGAAGTTTTTGAAAAATTTCAGTTTATTTTTTATCGCCGCGGGATTATCCTCTTGCTTATTTGGGTTCGTTTACGGCAGTGTCTTCGGCAAACATCTCCTCACGCCATTGTGGATAGAACCGTTGAGCGATCCTTTTCTCATGTTACAAGTGGCACTTTATTGGGGCGTGGGATTTATTTCGCTTGCGGTGATCATCAAAATTATCAACAGTTTGCGAGAAGGCGAATTTGCTGCGGCATTGTTTAATAATACGGGAGTCGCGGGTATTTGTTTGTATTTGGGTGGATTTTATGCGATACAACAGTGGATGCTGACTCAAAATTTTGGGATGACACAACAATTGGTAGTTGCGATTCCCTTGGCGATCATTTTTATGTACAAATGGTATGAGAATAAAATGCCATTGATTGAGCGTCTCTTGGTGAGTTCGATAGAAACTTTTGAGTCAGTTATCAACTACTTAGCGAATACGTTGTCATTTTTACGAGTGGCAGCTTTTAGCTTAAATCACACTGCATTGGCAATTGCAATTTTTACCCTAGCCGATATGATGCACGGTTCAGCGTGGTGGATGATGGCGGTGGCGGGAAATGTGTTTATTATTATTTTAGAAGGAGCTATTGTCACAATTCAAGTATTGCGTTTGGAGTATTACGAGGGTTTTTCGCGCTTTTTCAGCGGGGATGGTCGGATGTTTCGTCCGCTTACCTTGGGGCTATTGTATAGAACCGATTTGAAATCTTTAATACCAAGTGAAACAGGTCTATAACCCA
>DYNO01000196.1 GCA_020721025.1 Thiomargarita sp.
ACCCCATTGCGATGGAAGAAGGCTTACGGTTCGCGATTCGTGAAGGCGGTCGTACTGTAGGTGCCGGCGTTGTTGCCAAAATTATTGAATAATCTGTTTTTAGAGCGACCGTGTCTGCATGGCATTGTCGCTTTAAAACACTAAAGGATATTAAAAACTCATGAGTCAAACCAATCAACGCATTCGTATTCGGCTCAAATCCTTTGACCATCGCTTGATAGACCAATCTGCCAAAGAAATCGTCGAAACAGCACGCCGTACTGGGGCACAAGTCAAAGGGCCCATACCCTTGCCTACGAAAATAGAACGATTCACCGTGCTGGTTGCACCCAATGGCGATAAAGACGCACGTGACCAATACGAACTTCGTACCCATAAACGTTTATTAGATATCATCGACCCCACTGACAAAACGGTAGATTCACTGATGAAGTTGGATTTAGCCGCTGGGGTTGACGTTCAAATTAAATTGAATTAAATCTAAACCTTGCGAATTAAAACTCAATCCACTGGGCTCGCCCAACATTTTAATATTATTCGTAAGTGAGATAACTGAGGTCAAGAAATGAGTATTGGAATTGTGGGTCGCAAATGCGGCATGTCACGGATATTTAAAGAAGACGGCACAATGGTTCCTGTCACCATCATCGAGGCAGAACCCAATCGCGTAACCCAACTTAAAACAGTAGATAATGATGGCTATCGCGCCGTCCAAGTCACCACAGGCACCCGTCGGGCACATCGTGTCACCAAGCCAATCGCGGGTCACTTGAAAAAAGCTGGGGTTGAACCGGGACGCAATTTTTGGGAATTTTCGTTAGAAGGGCAGGAACAAGACATTACTGTGGGCAGCGAAATCAAGGTTGACATCTTTAACGAAGGTCAATATGTCGATGTCTGCGGCGTGACGAAAGGTAAAGGTTTTGCTGGGGTGATTAAACGGCATAACTTCAGTATGCAAGATGCCACGCACGGAAATTCACGGTCGCACCGCGCTTCTGGTTCTATTGGGCAAAACCAATCGCCGGGTCGGGTGTTTAAGAACAAACGGATGGCAGGTCAAATGGGTAATGTACAATGCACCGTGCAGAACTTAGAAATTGTGCGCGTCGATAAAGATAAAAACTTGCTCCTTGTCAAAGGCTCTGTGCCTGGTGCACCCGGTGGCGATGTCATTGTGCGTCCAACGGTGAAAAATAACTAGGGGGTATCATGGAATTAAGTTTACACAGCGGCGGCACGTTGACCGTCTCCGACAGCGTATTTGGCGCAAAATTCAACGAAGCCCTAGTGCATCAAGCCGTGACCACCTTCTTAGCAGGAGCGCGTGCCGGAACCAAGGGGCAAAAAACCCGTTCTCAAGTGCGTGGTGGTGGGATTAAGCCTTGGAAACAAAAAGGAACAGGGCGCGCTCGTGCTGGTACCATTCGCAGCCCATTATGGCGAGGCGGTGGTAAAGTTTTCGCAGCCGTCAATCGGGATCATTCCCAAAAGATTAATAAAAAAATGTATCGCGGCGCAATGCGAGCCATCTGGTCAGAATTATTACGCCAAGGTCGTTTGGTCGCGGTGGAACAATTTGTCGTGGAATCTGCCAAAACTAAAGATTTTATCGCCAAGATGAAGGCGGATTTTAATCTTGATCCTTCCAGTGCAGAAGTACGCAATGTGTTGATTATTACTGACAATTTAGACGAAAACTTGTGGTTAGCTTCTCGCAATTTGTTTCGCGTCTTGGTATTGGAAACGGGCGATCTTGACCCAGTGTTATTGGTCGGTGCGGATAAAGTGATCATGACAGCTAAAGCAATTGAATTAGTCAATCAATGGCTTGCGCTTGAAAATTCAACAAGTGCTGCGGCATAGTCACAATTTTAAATCATCAGGACAGAACAAATGAGTCACGAACCTAAAACCGTGAGCGAAATGCGCTTGATGCAGGTGTTGCTCGCCCCGCGTGAGTCTGAAAAGACCATTCGCTTGGCAGATAAGCATCGGCAATTTGTGTTCAAAGTAGCCCGTAATGCAACCAAGCATGAAGTAAAACAAGCTGTTGAATTGCTTTTTAAAGTCAAAGTCAGCAGCGTACAAGTCGTTAATGTCGGTGGTAAGCGCAAGCGTTTTGGCAGTTCCTTTGGCAAACGTCCGGACTGGAAAAAAGCGTATGTGGGCTTGGTCGAAGGTCACGATATTAACTTAATGAATTTACAATAGTATTCTGATTATTTTAAACCTGTTCGATGGCAATCTGATGACAGGTTTAGAATCAGGACGCGGAAACAGAATTATGGCGATCATTAAAACCAAACCCACTTCGCCCGCGCGGCGTTTTGTGGTCAAGATTAAAACTCCCGATTTACACAAAGGTAAGCCACATGAGCCTTTGTTGGAAACCAAGAAGAAAAATGGTGGACGTAACAATAATGGACATATCACCACCCGTCATCAAGGCGGCGGTCATAAGCAACATTATCGGTTGATTGATTTTAAACGCAATAAAGACGGTATCGAAGCGAAAGTGGAACGGATTGAATACGACCCCAATCGCAGTGCCAATATTGCGTTGTTGCTGTATAGCGATGGTGAACGTCGTTATATCATCGCACCGAAGGATTTGAAAGCGGGCGATAAAGTGATGTCTGGCAATCAATCCGCGATTAAAGTGGGTAATTGTATGCCATTGCGTAACATTCCAATGGGTACAACCGTTCACTGTGTCGAATTTCAACCCGGCAAGGGCGCGCAAATCGCTCGGAGCGCGGGATGTTCCGTGCAATTGGTGGCTCGTGAAGGTGTTCATGCAACATTACGGTTGAAATCTGGCGAAATGCGTAAAGTATTGGTCGATTGTCGTGCAACTATTGGCGAAGTGGGCAACAGCGAACATAACCTGATTTCTCTCGGTAAAGCGGGTGCTTCGCGGTGGCGGGGCGTGCGTCCAACGGTGCGTGGTGTGGTCATGAACCCGGTTGATCACCCACATGGTGGTGGTGAAGGGAGAACTTCAGGCGGTCGTCATCCTGTGACACCTTGGGGCTTTCCAACGAAGGGTGCGAAAACTCGGCATAACAAGCGTACTTCGGATATGATTATTCGTCGGCGTACCAGTAAGTAATTTAAAGCTATTGAAAAATAAACCCTCGTTCCCATGCGCTGCGTGGGAATGCAGTCCAGACGTGCCAACGTCGTGTTATCGTTTCAACGATAGTTCGATAGACGTATGGAATGTTTTGTTTTTCTTCAATAGCTTCAACATCTCGTGACTTGACGCTGGCGCGTCTGGACTGCATTCCCACGCAGCGCATGGGAACGAGGTTTAACTGGTTTAGATTTTAGGTTTAGTTCAAAAAAATTAAATTCATGCTCACATACCTTTCAATTAATTGAAGGTCTGAATTGTAAAAAAGTGCATATTTACAGTTCAAAGATAGGAAAATACTATGCCACGTTCAATTAAAAAAGGGCCCTTTATTGACCTGCATTTGCTCAAAAAAGTTGAAGTCGCGCAAGCTGCTGGCAATAAACGTCCCATTAAAACATGGTCACGTCGTTCAATGGTCATTCCAGACATGGTCGGCTTAACCCTCGCAGTTCACAACGGTAAACAACACATTCCCGTATTTGTCACTGAAAATATGGTTGGTCATAAACTAGGCGAATTTGCACTTACCCGCACGTTTCGTGGACACTCTGGCGATAGAAAAGCCAAGGGTGGCAAATAAAGGTATTCGGAGAGACTTATGGAAGTTGTCAGCATACAAAAATATGTGCGCATCTCCCCGCAAAAAGCTCGGTTAGTGGCTGATCAGATTCGCGGGTTGCACGTTGAAAAAGCATTGAATATTTTAGCTTTCAGTAATAAAAAAGCTGCCCTTTTTGTCAAAAAAGCCTTGGAATCTGCCATCGCCAATGCGGAACAAAATGAAGGCGCGGACATCGACGAATTAAAAGTCTCCACAGTCTTTGTGGACGGCGGACCCACCATGAAACGGATGCACGCTCGTGCGAAGGGACGCGGTAATCGTATTTGCAAACGCACCAGCCACATCACTGTGATGGTTTCGGACAGAGGGGAATAAGCATCATGGGTCAAAAAGTTAATCCCATTGGTTTGCGTTTAGGTATCGTCAAAGATTGGGCTTCCAAATGGTACGCCAGTTCTAAAGACTATGCCAATTATTTGAACACCGATGTGAAAGTGCGTGAGTTCTTGAAAAAAGAATTAGCACAAGCCTCCGTCAGCGAAATTCGCATTGAACGTCCGGCGCGTAATGCCCGCATCACCATTCACACCGCCCGTCCCGGCATTGTGATCGGTAAAAAAGGCGAAGATATCGACAAGTTGCGCAAGAAAGTGTCTGAAATGATGGGCATTCCGGTGCATATCAGTGTCGAAGAAATTCGCAAGCCAGAAATGGACGCATTTTTAGTCGCACAAGGTGTCGCACAACAATTAGAACGTCGCATCATGTTCCGTCGGGCAATGAAACGGGCAGTGAGCAACGCATTACGTCTCGGCGCGCAAGGCATTCGGATCAATGTCAGCGGACGGTTGAACGGGGCAGAAATCGCACGGATGGAATGGTATCGGGAAGGACGCGTGCCACTTCACACATTACGTGCCGATATTGATTATGGTTTTGCCGAAGCACATACGACTTATGGCGTGATTGGGGTGAAAGTGTGGATTTTCAAAGGTGAAGTCCTAGGTAAACATCCTCAAGACCCACAAGCGGAACGGAAAGGGGCGAATTAAGATGTTACAACCGAAGAAAACCAAATTTAGAAAGATGCACAAGGGTAAGAATCGGGGCTTGGCAAATCGCGGTAGCACCATCAGTTTTGGTGAATATGGTTTAAAAGCCACCGAACGCGGACAAATTACCTCACGGCAAATCGAAGCAGCCCGTCGTACCATCAGCCGTTACGTCAAACGCGGTGGTAAAATGTGGATTCGTGTCTTCCCCGATAAACCGATCACCCGTAAACCTTTAGAAGTGCGGATGGGTTCAGGAAAAGGGAACGTCGAATATTGGGTTGCCCTGATTCAGCCCGGTAAAGTATTGTATGAAGTTGAAGGCATTTCTGAAGCCGATGCGCGTGAAGCCTTCCGTTTGGCAGGGGCAAAACTCCCCGTACTCACCACTTTTGCGACGCGGACGATAATGTAATGACAGCCACAGAACTACGCCAAAAAACGCCTGAAGATTTACAAAAAGAATTACTGGACTTATTGCGTGAACAGTTTAACCTACGGATGCAAAAAGCCAGTCAGCAATTAGTGCAACTCTCTCGGATCAGCGCAGTGCGTCGAGATATTGCACGGGTCAAAACCGTATTGCGTGAAAAAGGTAAAAAGATATGAGCGAAACAGCCGCCGCAACTGAAGCGCAACCAGAAAAAACCAGACGCACCTTGACCGGTCGTGTCACCAGTAACAAGATGCAAAAAACCATCACCGTGCTAGTTGAACGGATGGTGAAGCATCCAAAATATGGCAAATACACCAAGCGTTCTACTAAGTTTCATGTTCACGATGAAGAAAATAGCTGTCAGCCGGGGGATTTGGTATTAATTGAAGAATGCCGCCCGCTGTCCAAAACGAAAACGTGGACATTGCAGAAAATTGTAGAAAAAGCCCCAGTGGTTTGATTTTGAGTCTCAAGAAATCCCACGCTATTTTATTGATAGTGGTGGGATTTT
>DYNO01000036.1:0-12636 GCA_020721025.1 Thiomargarita sp.
TAGATGCTGAAATTGAAACATTGGCAGATGAATCTGTTTTAGTTCAAGAAGATGACGTTTTGATTGAACAATCGGTGTTGGCGGCAGCGGCATTGGGAACATTGGCGATGGGAGCGGTTTTGTCTCCACAATCGTTTACAATTCAACCCGATAGCGATACAACAACGGCAACTTTATCCGTGCCAGAACCCACGAAACATTTGCCTGTTTTACCAGAAGAAAATCCACCGCCACAATGGATTTCGCCCCCGTTGGCAGGACGTAAAATTTTGCAACAAATGTTCAGTTATCCGTTAAAACCACATTTGACTCAACACGATGTTTGGACGGTCACTGCGGCGAATCAATGGTGCTGTATTTCTAAACCGCATTGGCAATATTCCGATGAAAATCAAGCGTGTGCAGCATTGCGAGATTTCACTGCGTTACAGTTACACTACAGCCCCTTGTTGCCCGCACAACGGTGTTTGGTATTATCGCAACAAGAGCAAAATTGGCGTTTATGGCAAATTACGCATCAGATACCCAATTTGAACGAATTACTCGCGCAAGCCTTGACGGAATCAGAACTTGAAAGAATGGTTTTGGAAACTTTTCGTTGCGCCTCTCGTTATATCGAAGTGTGCCGAAAATCAGCAGAATACGCGCCCCACTTGAATATTTGCTTGGATACGATTGGGGTCGATATCGGGGCTCATTTGGTTTATTTGGGCAATTTGGAAGAACAAGTCGATAATTCGGTGTGTTTGAACAAAGAGGGTATTAAAATTGCGGTAAAACATCACTTTGCTTTCCCAATCCACCACGCAATGCAACAAACACCTTGGGATATTCCTGATGTGTTAGAAGAATTAGACAAAATTCAACCTTTTGATGTCGATATTGTGGTGGTGCAAGCCTTGACCGAGATTTTTGAAACGGCAACACAGCCGGCGATGAATGCTTAATTCTCAGAGCTCAGAACCCTTGGTAAAATAATTGGGGTGAATTTGCGACAACTTGTTAATTTTATATGCCGTCATCAGTTATACTAATAGCCCTCTTATTCATCTTCACGGACTCGCCCTATGATTTCTCATGAATTCGGTATTTCGACGGTTGACACCCATTTTTTGCGTCCCCAACTTGCCGCTTCTCATCTGATTGTACAAGACCAACGTGCTGCATTGATTGATGTAGGTACTAATTTTTCTGTCCCCTCGCTCTTAGAAGCCTTGAAAAATCAGCAAATTCCAATTGAGAATGTCGATTATGTCATTGTCACCCATGTCCATTTAGATCATGCCGGTGGTGCAGGGAAATTGTTGCAAGCCCTGCCGAATGCCCGTTTGGTGGTTCATCCGCGGGGGGCGCGCCACATGATAGACCCTAGTAAATTGGTGGCTGGGGCAACTGCGGTGTATGGCGAAGCTGAAATGAATAAAAGTTATGGTGTGATTCAACCCATTGCTGTAGAACGAGTCATTGAAGCTGCGGATGGTGCGATAGTTTCATTGGCGGGGCGTTCATTGGTGTTTTTGGATACCCCTGGTCATGCCAAACATCATTTTTGTATTTACGACGAACGGTCAAACAGCTTTTTTACTGGGGATACCTTCGGCATTTCCTACCGCGAATTTGATTCTCCCAAGGGCTTTTTTATATTTGCAACCGCCACTCCGGTGCAATTTGATCCCAATGCGATGCACAATTCAATTAATCGTTTATTGAGCTATCATCCTAAGCAGATGTTTTTAACCCATTTTGGCAAAATTGATCAGGTAGGCATCGCAGCAGATAAATTACATGCGTCGATAGATAACTTGGTGGTTTTGATGGAGTCTGTTTCTGATGCGGGGGAAAAACGGCATGAATTGTTAGTTGAACAGATGATGTCAGCGTTTTTGCAAGAAATCCACGACTTGGGTTGTCCCATCTCGGATGAAGCTGCTTCTAAAATATTGGCAATGGATGTCGAATTAAATGCCCAAGGATTAGAAGTTTGGTGGGATAATGGTTGATGTTCATGACGAATTTTAGAGACAGCGATGTAATTCAAATGGATAGTTTGGTCAGATTTTATCCTCTGTGAAATCAATCAGTTGGAAACAATTATTTGGTTGCCAACCGATTGAACATCTGATGAAGTTTTGAAAAAGTAGAAAATATGGTTGCGAGTAAAATCAATATATTAAAGTTACGATAATAAATTCAAGTAAAACATGAATTATAACTCATTGACTTTAAAGGTTACGTGCTTGCCCGATCTCAAATGCAAATTTTTTAAAACGAATTTATCCCTTTTTGCCTCGCGCCAAACATCTCAAGCAATTTTCTGATAACTGACTGTAAAAATAGTAACTTTAATAACAAATAGAATAAGTTACTTAAACATGCGCCCCCCCACACCCTCAATTACAACCACTAAGTTTGTCATGAAATCGCGTTCTGATTCAAACATGCGGCAAATCTATCGCTTTTCAGGATAAAATACACTCTGTTTTCATTTTCACGGACTTTTACTCGACGTATGCGAACTCAACCAGAAACTCATTGTGATCAATACTATATGACAAGGGCTCTGCGCCTCGCGGAACGAGGGTTGTGGAGCACGGCACCTAATCCACGAGTAGGATGTGTTATTGTGCGCGACGGCAAAATTGTAGGCGAGGGTTGGCATCAGGTGGCGGGCGAACCTCATGCCGAGATTTACGCGCTTCAGATGGCGAAAGACAAAACGCAAGGCGCGACCTGCTATGTGACGCTTGAACCCTGCTGTCATCACGGACGCACGCCCCCTTGCACTGATGCGTTGATTAAGGCGGGTATCGGTCGGGTGGTGGTGGCAATGACCGATCCCAATCCATTAGTTTCGAGTAAGGGAATTGAACAGTTATTAAAAGCGGGAATTGTGGTCGATACCGGTGTGTTGAGCAGTGAAGCAGAAAAAATCAATCCCGGTTTTCTTTCGAGAATGCGCCATAACCGCCCCTACATTCGTTGCAAAATTGCCATGAGTGTGGACGGGAAAACGGCGATGGCTTCGGGCGAAAGTCAATGGATTACCTCAAAAGAATCTCGTACCGATGTTCAGGCAATGCGCGCCCGCAGTTCGGCAGTCATGACAGGGGCGGGGACGATTTTGGCGGATAATCCCCAAATGACGGTACGTGAAACGGAATTACCCAGCTATTTATACCGCCCGCCGGTGATCAAACAACCGCTACGAGTGATTGTGGATGCCTATCTCAGCACGCCGCCCACCGCACGAATGCTCAGTTTACCCGGACAGACCTTGATTTTTACTGCCAGTGATGACGAATTTTTAACCAAAAGTTTAGAAAAAGCGGGTGCCAAAGTAGTATTTCTGCCCGAGCGGGAACGTCACATTGATTTACATGCGATGTGTGAAAAACTAGCCACCGATTATGAAGTGAATGAACTGTTGGTTGAAACGGGAGCAAATTTAGCCGGTTCAATGTTACGAGCGCAACTGATTGATGAAATTGTAATTTATATGGCACCGGTGTTATTAGGTCACAAAGCACGTGGCTTATTTCATCTGCCAGAATTAGAAACGTTAAGTCAACGGGTGCGGCTCAACATTACGGAAATTCGAGCATTAGGGAATGATTGGCGCATGACGATTCACCCAATGTAATCTATCCTTATGTCAAGTATTTTCAAATGGTTATGGCGGAGTTTCAAATTACTCATCGCATTGGGTATTTTTATTTTCATTTGGGGACTCATTGAACCGAGCCAACTCATTGTGAAACAAGTCGATTTGATACTCCCCCGCTGGCGACCGGCGCATGACAATTTCAAAGTCGCAGTGTTGAGTGATTTACACATCGGCTCACCTTTTATCACATTAGAAAAATTGCGTCACATTGTCGAGCTGACCAATGCCCAACATCCTGATTTAACAGTGCTCTTAGGCGACTACGTGATGGGAAGTATGCTGTTTGGCGGCACTTTTATCGAACCAGAACCTATCGCCGCGGAATTGCAACATTTACAAGCACCGCACGGAGTCATCGCGATTTTAGGTAATCATGAATGGGGGTACGATGGTTATCGAATGTGGCGGGCGTTGGAACAAGTTGGGATTAAAGTTTTAGAAAATCAAGCAATTAAAATCGAACCGAATGGCAAACCGCTGTGGATTGTTGGATTGGCGGATAAATTAACCCGTAGAATTGATCTGGCAAACAGTTTAGATCAAACCGAGAAATATCAACCGATTATCCTATTATCACACAATCCAGATATTTTTCCACGCATTCCCCCACGCGTCACGCTCACCTTGTCAGGACACACTCACGGCGGACAAATTAACTTTCCTTGGTTGCAACAACAAGTGATTCCCTCGCATTTTGGGGCACGTTATGCGAAAGGACATATTGTTGAAAACCAAAAAGATTTATTTGTGAGCAGCGGTATTGGCACCACCTCCGTTCCGTTACGCATCGGCATTCCACCAGAAATTGTAATACTCACCTTGCATTCCAAAAACTGATCTTTTAAAAAAGCTAACCTCATGAATACAAAAGAAGAATTAGTACAATATTATCACTGGCTGCGTCAATATGGTTTGAATGACTCGCACAGCGGCAATGCCTCCATTCGCGACGGGCAAACGGTGTGGATGACCCCGACGGGTGCGTGCGCGGATACGTTGCAAGTGACTGATTTAATTCGTTGTGAATTGGGACAGCCGATACCGTCGCAGGCTTCTTCGGACGCACCGTTGCATCTGGCAGTGTATGAAAAAAATTCTAATGCTAACGTGGTGTTACACAGTCATGGCGCGTATTCAGTCGCAATCACGTTTAACGGTGAAGATTATATTCCGCTAGATTACGAAGGACAGTTTTATTTTGAAAAAATTCCCGTGGTGACTGTCGATTATCAGCATTATAATCGAGATTCACCGGCATTAATCGCTGCACAATTAGCCACTTATCCCGTTGCTGTGGTCAAAGGGCATGGCGTGTATGTGCAAGCAAGAACGTTAAATTTGGCGTATAAGTGGACGTGTTCGTTTGAATTATCTGCAAAAACAGCGTATTTGGCGCGCCAGTTGAAAAATTAATTCGAGCGGGAATGCTAAACAGGTTCGATGCAACCGCCGGATGATTCGGTGTTAATATCTTGATTTTACAGCTCACTGCTCATGTATCATGCTTATTTCTACCAAACAGGGTGATAATTATGAATTTACAAAATTTATTCCTCGTTGCATTTGCCACCATTGGTTTCATGGGGTGGATCGGTCATCATCGCGCCGCGGGTTGGTTTGGCGTGATCGCTTATGCCCTACAGTTGGGATTATTGCTGAGTTTACAGCCACTTGATGTATCTGGAAGTGCGCCTTTTTCTATTCAATTTCTTGAACATACGATTGCATGGAAAATGAGCGGGATCGGATGGTTTTTTGCCTGTATCACGGTGGGAATTGCGCTATTTTGTTCATGGTTTACGGTCGGCGAATATGCGGATCGACAACACAATATGAAATTACAACAAGTTATTTTGGCACTGAATGTATTTTCAATGTTAATTTTGCTTGCCAGCGATGATTTTCTAAGTTTATTCATCGGTTGGGAATTGGTCAGTTGGGCAAGTTTCCTCATCATGACGCAACGAGGGGGACGGGCAGCCGATGCCGCATTTCGCTACTTAATGTATGCGATGGGGGGAGCGATGGCAATTTTGGCGGGCATTGTAATCATCTACTTACACACACATTCCTTTGCATTCGCGGATTTTTGGCAGATATTCCCCACATTACCACAAGCCACCGTATGGACAGTTGTAGTGCTTTTTATCAGCGGATTTGCAGTCAAAATGGCAATCATGCCGTTTCATTTGTGGCAAGCCGACGCTTATGCTGAAACTCCCGGTGCCAGTGCTGCCTTTATCAGTGCCATTTCAGCCAGCATGGGATTGTTTGCCCTCGCCGTTGTTTTATTGCAACCGGTGGGCATTGCACAACTCGTCAGTTTACATATTCCGTTTACTTTCCTAAACATGCAAGATGTATTGCTCTGGCTTGCTGTCTTGACTGCGATTATTCCCACGTTTATCGCCCTACAACAAAGTGACGCACGATTACTGTTGGCATGGCATGGGATTGGGCAAGGAGGCTTGATGTTATTGGGGTTGGCATTGGGGACGCAAATCAGTGTCGCGGGGGGTTATTGCACGTATTCAACTATGCGACCTATCAAGCCGCGCTTTTCTTAGCGATTACCGCAGTTTATCATCGCACCGGCACCACTGATTTAGATCGACTGGGCGGATTGATTGTGCGAATGCCGTGGACGTATCTTGCATTGCTCATGGGAATTATCGGATTAGCCGGTTTACCCCCGATGAATGGCTTTGTATCGAAATGGTTGCTTTATAAATCGACCTTGATGAGCGACATGCCATTACTCCTAATTGCCGCCTCAATCAGCACGTTAGGAACGATTTTGAGCGTTTACAAATTGATTCACAATATTTTCTTAGGGCAGTTACGCAGAGAACATTATGACCTCAAAGAAGCCCCGTGGACGATGACCGTGCCGATGTTATCTCTTGGTTTTATTGGATTTATCACCGGGATGATGCCGGGCTTGGCACTCGATTTTGTCGATACCGCGCAAATTTCGTTAGGTTACACTCCGTTAGCCCATCATTTGGGGGGCGTGCAACTGGCATCCGGCGGACTCAATATGTTGTGGGTTACGGGAATTTTCTTTTATGGCGTGGGTATTGGCGCGATCATCTTCTTCTTGGGCAATCGTCGTTTTATTACGCATCAATGGGATAACTACGCCGGCGGACATTTTTTAACAACCGATACGCCTTACAATTACACTCATAATTTTTATCCCGGTGTGATGCGCGTGATTGGCAGTTGGTTTCGCGGGTGGATTGTATCGTTAGAACAAGAAATAACAAGTTTCATCTGGATGCTCGCCAGTATTGCCCACGGCATGTATCGAGTCAGTTCCACACCGTTGTATTTATTGATGATCACGGTGTTTGCACTCAGTTGGATTTTAAACTAAGTTTTTGAATTCAATCACAGGAATTTGATGAATAACTACCTCTACTTAGGCGATTGCCTTGACGTATTGCAAGATTATGTCAAAGATGAAACGGTGGATTTAATTTATATCGATCCGCCGTTTAATTCCAAACGCAACTACAACGTGTTTTTTGATGACAAAGAAATTCATTCGCAGCGCATTGCATTTGAAGATACGTGGTCATTGAAAAATGTTGGCGATTCGTTGCAACAACTGCACATTGCCCAATATGATGACTTGTACAATTTATTGAAAGTTTATCAAAAGCTTGCGCCACAAGTATTTCCGTATTTGGTGATGATGGCATTGCGGATTGTTGAATTGCATCGCGTGTTGAAACCGACGGGAAGTTTTTATTTACACTGCGATCCGACTGCAAGCCATTATTTGAAAACGATTTGTGATACTGCGTTTGGAATGAATAACTTTTGTAATCATCTGACGTGGAAAAGAAGCGATGTTCACAATGATGCCAAAAAGAAATATCCTTCAGTCACAGATCACATTCTGCTGTATCGCAAAAGTGACGAATTTACTTTTAAAAAACAACATATTGCTCATGCTGATCGGACACTGCAAGACTGGTATCAATTTTTAGAATTTCCGGATGGAAGTGTGCGACGCATGACGAAGGAAGAAAAAGAAACGCAAATCTTTCCTGAAGAAACAAGGCGTTTCAATACAGCAGACATGGCAAGCCCTAATCCACGTCCCAACTTAATGTATGAATACAAAGGCTTCTCTCATCCTCCTAAAGGTTGGCGTTATTCGCTTGAAAAAATGAAAGAGCTTGATGAACAAGGATTATTACTATTTCCAAGTTCGTCCGATGGGAGAATCATGTTAAAGCGGTATTTGGATGAGCAACAGGGTGCGGTAATTAGCGATCTTTGGTTAGATATCAGCCAATTACGAGCGAATAATGCGGAAGGTCTGGGTTATCCGACGCAAAAACCGAAAGCGTTGTTAGAGCGGATTATTGAAGCGAGTTCCAACGAAAACGATTTGATTTTAGACGCATTTTGTGGCTGCGGCACTTCGATTGATGCGGCGGAAGGCTTAAAACGGCGGTGGATTGGAATTGACATTTCCCCTCTCGCACTTTCTGTCATTAAACGTCGCTTACGAGATGCGTACAAGGGGGATTTAAGCAAATTTGAAATTCGCGGCATTCCCACCGATGAAAAGTCTGCGATTAAACTGTGGGAACAAAATGCGTTTGCGTTTCAAGATTGGTGGATTACTGAATTTGAAGCCTTTTCCAGTACATTCGGTAAAAAAGGCGCGGACAAGGGCGTAGATGGGATTGCACTGTACGCGTTGCCACAATTGGCGGAACCGTTGCGCGTCGCATTTCAAGTCAAAGGTGGCGAAAAAGTACAAGCAAAAGATATAGATGTGCTACTCGGTGCGATGGTGGTGCACAAATGTGAACTCGGTGTCTTTTTAACTCGCGCTGCACCCACTAAACCCATGTTAGATAAAGTAATGACGGTGGGTTATTTTGAAATGGGCAACCAAAGTTATCCCAAGTTACAAATTCTCACCTTAGCCGAATTTTTCAACAATCTGCGTCCCAAACTCCCCAGTCATAACGTCACCTTCAAAAGTGCAGTCACTACCGGCAAGGGTGGCGAACAAAAAAATTTATTGTGATTTTAAATAATGTTCTTGATATGATAAAATATCTCTTTGATAATTAAAATTTTTTTGCAACGCATAGGATGAAATATGTTGACTTACCCCCAAATCGACCCCGTGATGTTGAACCTCGGTCTGATACAAATTCACTGGTATGGCATGATGTATTTAATCGGATTCCTTGCTGGATGGTGGCTAGGCGTGCAACGAGTCAAATGTCCCAATCCCCTACTCACTGTCGAACAAGTGGGTGATTTACTGTTTTTCATCGCCTTGGGCGTGGTATTGGGTGGACGACTCGGTTATGTGTTATTCTATGATTTATCAAGCTATTTACACAATCCCATCGCTATTTTACAAGTATGGAAGGGCGGCATGTCTTTTCACGGTGGCTTAATTGGCGTAATTATTGGTGTATTTATTTTCGCACGCAACACCGGACACCGCTTTTTTGAAATCGCCGATTTTATCGCACCCTTAGTTCCACCGGGGATTGCAGCGGGACGCATTGGCAATTTTATCAACGGCGAATTATGGGGTCGTCCGACCGAAGTGCCTTGGGGCATGGTCTTTCCTCACGTCGATAACTTGCCGCGCCACCCATCGCAACTCTATGAATGTGCACTAGAAGGCATTGCATTATTTATCATTTTATGGCTGTTTTCCAGCCGTCCCCGTCCGATGATGGCAGTATCGGGTTTATTTCTGATTCTCTACGCTATCTTTCGATTTTTCCTAGAGTTTTTCCGCGAACCCGATGCCCATTTAGGCTATTTAGCATTCGACTGGTTGACGATGGGACAATTATTAACCGTGCCCATGCTAATGATTGGAATCCTATTGATGGGATGGGCATATCGCCGCGACTTGAAATAAATCCGTTTATCTTGAGTCCCAAACTTGGAATATAAAACATCATGCAAGAACGCTTTACCGTTGAATATCACATTGTTGGCGACGAAAACAGCGCGTTGGAACAGGCGAAAATTATCCGCTTAGAACAAACGGTTGAAGTGAGTGACGAGTTAGTGCCACCGGGCTTGATTCGCGACCAAGTGATTGGTCAGATTGAACATTTTGCCGCGTTGAATTCACAATTATTTACCGCAACCATCAGTTATGCAGTGGATACCACGGCGCTGGAACTCACACAATTGCTCAATGTGATTTTTGGTAACACCAGTATCAAGGCGGGTATTCGGGTACATCGGATCGATTTAAGTCCAACATTATTGCGTAATTTTGGCGGTCCCCGTTTTGGGATTGCCGGATTGCGTAAGCAATTGAACGTGCTAGAAAAACCGTTGTTGTGCACCGCGTTAAAACCGATGGGCAAAACACCAGAACAGATTGCAGAGTTGGCATATTTATTCGCATTGGGCGGAGTGGATGTGATTAAAGACGATCATGGTTTAACCAATCAATCATTTTGTCAATTTGAACAACGAGTTACACTGTGTGCCCAAGCGGTGCAACGCGCCAATGACAAAACTGGAAAAAATTGTGTGTACGCGCCCCATGTCACCGCTCCCAGTACCGAAATCAAGGCGCGCGTGACCTATGCGAAACAGGCGGGCGCGGGCGCGTTGTTAATTGCACCGGGATTGACAGGTTTTGATACCATGCGCGCCTTGGCGGAAGATGAGCAAGTGAATTTACCCCTGATTTCGCATCCTGCATTATTGGGTTCGATGGTGATTAGCCCGCACAATGGCTTGTCTCATCGTGTCATTTTTGGGCAATTACAACGAGTTGCGGGGGCAGATGCGTCCATTTATCCCAATTATGGCGGGCGTTTTGGCTTCAGTCAGGCAGAATGTCAAAGTATTGCACAAGGTTGTCAGGAATCAATGGGCAATTATCCCGCGATTTTTCCAACGCCGGGCGGGGGCATGGAGTTGGCTCGTGTTCCTGAATTATTGCAGTTTTATGGCGACGATGTGATGTTTTTAATTGGCGGTTCACTCTATTCGCGTTCGCCGGACTTGGTTGAAAATGCACAATATTTTCTATCACTGGTGGGTCGTTAGCCGGAGATTGAAAAATCATGCGCTTATGGACATTACACCCCAAATATTTAGATAGCAAGGGACTCGTTGCCGTATGGCGGGAAGCACTGCTTGCCCAAAAAGTTTTACAAGGATTAACCAAGGGTTACAAACAGCATCCGCAACTCTATCGGTTCAAAGCGCAAACTGACCCACTCAATGCGATTGCGTTGTATTTACTGCATATTTATCAAGAATCACAGCAACGTCACTATCAATTTGATCATCACAAAATTGCTCCAATCCACAGTAATCTGACAATTCTCGCAACGGAGGGGCAATTACAGTATGAGAGGCAACATTTATTGCAGAAATTACAACAACGTGACGTAAACAAATATCATGAATTGTTGTCGATAACTCAGCCTGAACCTTTGCCATTATTCCACATCGTCGCGGGGGCTGTGGAAACATGGGAAATTCAACCAAATAAATGAGAGATGCTGCGGCAATCAGTGTAAGTGCCCGCCCTATTTTTCAAACAATTCGTGTTATCATTTGCAACATTGTGAAGCGTTTTTCATTCATCATCATTCGTGAAAGCAAGCAATTGGGAATATTTATTTTGTTTTTCAAGCCACTAAAATAAAAATTTCAAATTTTCCGAATGGTTCACTGCATGAAAACTCCATCGGCTCAATTGCAGCTATCGTTATGTTATTCCAAACATATTTCATCCCGGAAGACGACCATGTTAAATTTTATTTTTCATAATCCAACCAAAATTCTATTTGGTGCCGGACAAATTGCTGAAATTGGCAAAGAAATTCCTAAAAATGCCAAAGTTTTAATTACTTACGGCGGTGGCAGTGTCAAAAATAATGGCACGCTTGACGAAGTAAAGACAGCCTTAGCAGAACACACTTGTTTTGAATTCGCGGGCATTGAACCCAATCCCAGCTATGAAACATTGATGAAGGCGGTGGCAATCGTCAAGGCGCAACAGATTGATTTTCTTCTCGCGGTAGGTGGTGGCTCGGTCATTGATGGTACAAAATTCATTGCAGCCGCGGCAAAATTTACCGGAGAAAGTTGGGATATTTTGGCAAAACACGCGCCCATTTCCGAAGCAATTCCATTGGCAAGTGTGCTGACGTTGCCCGCGACCGGCTCGGAAATGAACAGCAACGCGGTGATTACCCGCCAATCGACCCATGAAAAATTATACTTTGGTCATCCCCTAGTGCAGCCCGTGTTTTCAGTCCTAGACCCCACGAAAACCTACAGTTTGCCGCCTCGCCAAGTTGCCAATGGCATCGTCGATACCTTTGTGCATGTGATGGAACAATATTTGACGTATCCCGCCGACGCACCGTTACAAGATCGATTTGCTGAAGGTATCTTATTGACTTTAATCGAAGAAGCGGCAAAAGTGCTGCAACAACCACAAGATTATGCAGTGCGTGCAAATTTGATGTGGTGTGGCACGATGGCATTGAATGGCTTGATTGGCGTAGGCGTACCGCAAGACTGGGCAACGCACATGATTGGTCATGAAATCACTGCGTTACATGGCTTAGATCATGGACAAACCCTTGCGATTATTTTACCGAGTGTATTGACAGTGCAACAGGCTGAAAAACGAGAAAAATTGCTGCAATATGCCGAGCGGGTGTGGCACATTCAAGAGGGGACGGAAGAGCATCGAATACAAAAAGCGATTGATAAAACTCGAAATTTCTTTGAACAGGTCGGAGTGAAAACGCGATTGCGTGATTATGGGATTACTCAAGAATCTATCCCCAAATTGATTCAACAGCTAAAGAATCATGGCTTTGTGGCATTGGGCGAACATCAAAATATTGATCTCCACCTCAGCCAGCGTATTTTAGAATTAAGTTTGTAACGGCAATAGATTCGATGCTGAAGAGTAACATTGTTCA
>DYNO01000036.1:12736-21083 GCA_020721025.1 Thiomargarita sp.
TTGACGACAAATCTCAGACTAAACAACCTAACAAGCGAATAATCATGGCTTTTTCTGATTACACCACGTTACAAAAATTAAATTGTGAATTGGGCATTACGCACAAAAGACAAAAATTATTTACGCAAATCAATCGGATAGTGCCTTCTACCAAGTTATTAGAAGATTTACAAGAAGCGCGGGATTACTACAGTTTGACTACGGAAAAAGCCAAATCTGAATTTTTAATTACGCCAATGTTGCGAGAAATTCGCCGAACTCACCTTGACAGCGTGGGAATATTTTCAGGTGTAAATTTAGATTCACCGATTGCGGGACTGAGCGGTTTTTGTGATTTTATTTTGTCCCATCGTCCTGAAACTGTTGAGTTAACCGCGCCGATTTGCTGCCTCGTTGAAGCGAAAAATCGAACGCTTGAGGAAGGTTTCGCCCAATGTGCGGCGGAAATGTATGCGGCTATTTTGTTCAATGAATCCAGTGGCAAGTTGCATCAATTTATGTATGGCTGCGTCACCAATGGTTATGACTGGAATTTCTTGCGCTTGGAAAATCAAGTGCTTCAAATAGATACCGAACGTTTTTTTCTCAATCAAGTAGAGGAAATTTTAGGAGTATTTCAGATAATCATTGAAAACTCATCCAATGTCGCGTAAATTGAAAATATGACACAAAAATTGCTGTTGACTATCGCCATAATTGGGATAACTTGTTGCTTTAGCTTGTTTATTTTTCCCAATTTCGGAACACTGGCAACGCCTGCCCCCCAACCAACTGCGGCTGATGGCAATTTTCCCCGCCAATTTGACAATGGAACTGGGAGAATTACCACTATTTCACAACCACCGCAACGCATTGTTTCACAAACTTTAGTGACCGATGAAATTTTGCTCGCGATTTGTCCGCCAGAACGTATTGCCGCATTGAGTTCATTGGCAACAGATTCTCATTACAGCAATATTGTTGAAATTGCACAAAAATTAGGACGAACGGTGCATAATCTTGAGCAATTATTAGCGTTGCAACCCGATTTGGTGCTGGCGGCGCGTTATAACCGGGCGGAATTATTGACGTTATTAAACCAAGTTCAGATTCCTGCGATACAATTAAATCATTTCAATCAATTGCAAGACATTCAAGAAAATATTCGCCTAGTGGGTGAAGCGATTGGCGAAGAAATCCGAGCGAACGCATTGATTTATCAGATGAATATTCAACTGGCAACCATTCAATCAAAAATTCCCAAAGATCAACCGCCTCGCGTGATGTCGTATTCTCTTGAAGGATTTACCGCGGGACAAGACACCAGTTTTGATGCTATGTTGCAGGCAATTGGGGCGATTAATGTGAGTGCCAAGCATGGAATTCGCGGCGTTGTCAATATTAGCAGCGAACAACTGATTGAATGGCAACCAGATTTTATTGTGGTGGGTGCTACTTTGGAACAATTTGCCACAACATTGCAACAGTTACAAACCCAACCGGCGTTTAACGCATTGAAAGGAAAAATAATTTTATTAGAACAACGCCATTTGCTCACTGCATCGCACCACATTCTATCAGCGATTGAACAGTTAGCACAAAAAATTTACTTTACCCATCAATAAGTTAAATTGCAACCGACCACGACTCCACAAGATGAATACCGATATCGTCAAATCCTTACTCTTTCGTTTACCTCCTGAATCTGCCCACCACCTCGCGCTACATGCCCTCAATTTAGCCTATGCTTCTGGAATTTCTCGTTTTTTATTTGGCACACCGCCACCGGCTCCGCGCACGGTGATGGGCTTACATTTTCCCAATCCGATTGGTTTAGCCGCGGGATTTGATAAAAATGCCGAATGTATCAATGGGTTGGGAAGTTTGGGTTTTGGTTTTCTCGAAGTCGGCACGGTGACTCCCCATCCACAAACAGGAAATCCGCTCCCTCGTTTATTTCGTCTGCCAGAATCTCGCGCAGTGATTAATCGCATGGGTTTCAATAACTTGGGTGTAGAACATCTGATTAAAAATGTGCAGCAACGACGGTATTCGGGAATTTTGGGGATCAATTTGGGCAAAAATGCCACGACTCCGCTGGAAAATGCGGTTGATGATTATCTCTATGGATTACAACGAGTTTATCCCCATGCCGATTACATCACCATCAATATTTCTTCGCCCAATACCAAGAATTTGCGGCAGTTACAACACGCTGACGAATTACAGCAAATGTTACAAGTGTTAAAAAATGCTCAAACGACCTTGGCAAAAACGCATCAAAAATACGTGCCGCTGGTGTTGAAAATTGCTCCAGATTTAACTCAGCCAGAAATTGTCACTATCGCACAAATTTGTTTAGAAAATCAGATGGATGGAATTATTGCCACCAATACGACATTATCTCGAATGGGCGTAGAATCTGTGCAACATGGGCAGGAAACCGGCGGATTGAGCGGCGCGCCCTTGACCACACAAGCTACGGAAGTTGTGCGATTACTGACCCAAACCTTGCAAGATAAAATCCCTGTGATTGCCTCTGGTGGCGTGATGACCGTTGCCGATGTGCAGGAAAAATTTGCTGCGGGGGCGAGTTTGGTACAAATTTATACGGGTTTGATTTACCAAGGCACAGGATTGGTGCGTCAAGCGGTCGCAGCCGTCGCAAAATAGTCAAAATCACGCCCTTGTACCATCACACGCGCTAAAATGACGCTCACATTCACCACTTATTGACATGAAAATTCTATGATTCCTAGTTCTCGTTACACAGGCTTAATTGATAAATATCGTGACCGGTTGCCGATTCACGACGATACTCGCATTATTAGCCTCTGTGAAGGCAATACACCATTGATTCGCTTGAATAATATTCCACGAGATTTGCAAAAAGAGGTGGTAATTTATGTTAAATACGAAGGACTAAATCCCACAGGTTCATTTAAAGATCGCGGCATGACGATGGCGATTACCAAGGCAGTTGAGTCGGGTAGCAAGGCGGTGATCTGCGCTTCAACGGGCAATACTTCGGCTTCGGCGGCGGCTTATGCGGCTCGTGCGGGAATTCAAGCCTTTGTTTTGATTCCTGATGGCAAAATTGCCCAAGGTAAACTCGCGCAAGCGATGATGCACGGTTCAATTGTTATCCAAATTGAAGGTAATTTTGATGATGGCATGGAATTGGTCAAACAGATGGCAGCGGAAGCTCCTGTTACGATTGTTAATTCTATCAATCCGTATCGTTTACAAGGTCAGAAAACTGCCGCGTTTGAAATCGTTGAAGCCTTGGGACGGGCTCCCGATTATCACTGTTTGCCTGTGGGAAATGCCGGTAATATCTCTGCGTATTGGATGGGCTATTCCGAATATTTTACCGATGGAATCATTGGAAAACGTCCAGTGATGTGTGGTTATCAAGCCAATAAATCCGCGCCCTTTTTACGTGGTCATGCGGTGGAAAATCCGGAAACGGTGGCGACCGCAATTCGCATCGGTAATCCACAAAGTTGGGATAAGGCGTGGGCAGCACAGCAAGAATCAGGCGGTTGGTTCGATGAATTTTCGGATGAGGAGATTTTAGCCGCGCAGAAATTATTGGCAGAGCGCGAGGGGATTTTCTGTGAACCGGCTTCTGCGATTTCCATTGCTGGGGCGATTCGTGACATCAAGAGCGGTAAAATTCCAGAAGGTAGTGTGGTTGCTTGTACTTTAACGGGACATGGTTTAAAAGACCCAGACACCGCGATTAAACAAAGTACCGCCCCTGTATTGAAGGTGAAAGCGGAATTGGCAGTAGTGAAAGCAGTGATTTTGCAAAATATGTGAAATGCGTCAAAATGGTCGGAATCCACGTTTTAATTGAAATCAAGCCATCAAATTAAAATTTGGACTCTGAGCATTTTGAAAATCAATCAGTTGAATATTTCTGAACGCATTTTTTAGAATGATGAAACAAGTTTGAGATTGAGAATTTTCATTGCTTCAGTCCATCAATATTTTCAACTGGTTAATTTCACAATGGGAAAATTCTAACTATCTGAAATCATTGTAAATAACACACAAACTCACAGCGACTCTTTCCACGGCAAACTCCCCGTAATTAATTCGGTCGCCTGTTCAAACCAACCTGCCAAAAATCCGGGAATCGCCAATCCCAACCACAATACTAGCATTAATTGCAGAATCACTGGTAACATATTGGCGCGCACCGCTTTTTGTTCGGCAGGCGGTTCTCCATACACCATCGGCTGAATATTTTTAAACAATCCCGCAAATGCTACAGCCAATCCGACCAGCAATAACACCGTGAGCCACGGGTAACTTTTCATCGTTGCGACTAACAATAAGAATTCACTGGTAAATAATCCAAACGGTGGAAAACCGGCAATCGCAGTCGTGCCCATCAATAAACCCCATCCTACTTCTGGTTGGGTGCGAATCAAGCCACGAATTTTACTGATAGATTGTGTGCCAGCAATGTGGGTTGCATGTCCTACGGTGATAAAAATTGCTGATTTTGTTAAAGAATGTACCGTCATGTGCAGCAATGCCCCAAACGTTGCTAAGGGGGTACCTATCCCAAATGCAAAGGTCATCAATCCCATGTGTTCGATAGAAGAGTAGCTGAATAAGCGTTTGATATCGTATTGTCGATGCAAAAATAACGCGGCGACTAGGAACGATAACATGCCAAAACCCATCATCAAATGTCCAGCCAATTCATTATGTAACGATCCATCAACTAAGACTTTCATCCGCACTAACGCGTATAACGCGACATTGAGCAATAATCCGGACAAAACCGCTGACATCGGGGTGGGCCCTTCGGAGTGCGCGTCGGGCAACCAATTGTGCAAGGGGACTAAACCGACTTTTGTGCCGTAACCCACTAATAAGAATACAAATGCGATGCTGACGACTGCGGGATCAAGTTGGTGGGCATGTTCATACAATACACTCCACAGCAACGCATCATTATGATCGGGAATGAATTTTTCCGCAGCAAAGTATAATAAAATCGTCCCGAACAGGGCTTGTGCAATTCCCACGCCACAGAGAATAAAATATTTCCACGCAGCTTCAATAGATTCTGGGGTACGATACAAACTGACTAATAACACGGTTGCTAAGGTGGCGGCTTCCATCGCGACCCATAAAATCCCCAAGTTATTCGTCATTAATGCCAACAGCATCGCAAAAATAAACGCTTGGTACATGGTGTAATAAACCCGCATTTGTGGCAAACTCACCCGTTTACGTTCTACTTCGTATGCCATGTACGGACGCGAGAAAATTGCAGTATTCAGACCGACAAAGGTTGTTAATACAATGAGATAGACATTGAATGCGTCGATATAGAACAATCGGTTTGCAGAAAGCTGGGGACCCTGATATAACACTTCCAATGCCAATGTCAACGATGCACAAAAAGTTAAGAAAATCATCACGATATTTAACCAACCCGCGCCTCGTCCGTGCGTGACCAGTGTCAATAAAATAATTCCCGCCAAAGGGATGAATAAAACTAAATATAAGCTATTCAAGATTTTTTTCCACCTCAGTTAAACGATTCATGCGATCAACGTCCAATGTGTCCAAACTTTCACGAATATGGAAGAAAAACACACCAAAGAGTACCGCCGCGACCAATACGTCAAAAGCAATCCCTAATTCCACAATCATCGGCATTCCATAGGTGGAAACCAATGCAGCGAAAAATAAGCCATTTTCCATCGCCATAAATCCCACCACTTGACTAATCGCTTGACGGCGAGCAATGATCAACAGCATGGATAATAGCACATTTGCCATACTGATCGCGATAGTGTTGCGTGTCACGAGGGTGGAAAGCTGTTCAATTGGTAGGGCGACATAGTAGCTGAAAATCACCAAGGCAACCCCGCCGGTTAAAATAAGTGCTGGATTTTCAATCGCTTCTGCTTCATGATGCAAATTAAGGCGGAATACATGTTGTCGTAATAGCCAAGGAATGAAGAGGACTTTGAGCCCAAAGGCTAATAAAGCCGAGATATAGAGGTGATGTTGATGCGATACCAAGGCAACCAAGATAGTTGTGATGGTCAATAGCGTGCCTTGAATGGCGAAGATGTTGATTAAACTCAATAATCTATTTTGTGCTAACAGTGCAAACGAGGTGTATAAAATCAACGAGGGCAGTACCAAGATCGCCTGTTCATACAGTGTCAATGTGGTCAGTTTCATGGTGTCTCATTTGAATGATGTCAATTTTAAGCGTCATTTAAAGGATGTTAAAACAATCGGTTGCCTACTTACCTAAACAAAAAGTTGCAAAAATCCGCCCTAGCAAGTCTTCGGTCGAAAATTCGCCGGTAATTTCATTTAATGCTTGTTGCGCTTGACGCAATTCTTCAGCCAATAATTCTGCTTGTCGAGTCTGTACTAAATTTTCACACTGAAATAATGCCGTTTGCGCCCGTTGCAATGCGTCCAAATGCCGGCGGCGCGCTAAAAATGTACCTTCGGCGGTGTGATGTAGCCCAATTTTTTGCTTAAGTAATTGTTTCAATTCATGAATACCGTCACCCGTTTTCGCAGATAGATAAATAATATCAGACTCTTTCAAACCCGCGGGATGTCCGATTTTATCAATTTTATTGCGAATAATGAGGTGATGGGGGGGCAATTCACTTAACCACTCTCCCTCAATCGAGTCGCTCGGATGGCGTTCATCCAAAATAATGAGCACCAAATCGGCTTCCTGCACTGCCAATTGAGTGCGCCGAATGCCTTCTTGTTCAACCACATCGCTCGTTTCGCGCAAGCCGGCAGTATCCACAATATGCACCGGTACCCCGTCTAATTGAATCATATCTCGCACCACATCACGCGTCGTCCCTGCAATCTCGGTGACAATTGCGGTGGGTCTGCCGGCTAATTGGTTGAGTAGGCTGGATTTTCCAACATTCGGCTCACCAATCAAGGCAATCCGCACGCCTTCTTTCAATAAAAATCCCTGTTGGGCTTGATCGAAAATTTGGGCAATAGATTCAATTAGTTGAGTTATTTTTGTGGCAACTTGCCCGTCAGCGAGTAAGTCGATTTCTTCGTCAGGAAAATCAATTCCCGCTTCGATATAGGTGCGTAACCAAATCAGTTCATCAACCAGTAGATTGATTTTTTTAGAAAATTCGCCATCCAACGACCGCAATGCACTACGCGCCGCCTGTTCGGAACTGCTGTCAATCAGATCGGCAATGGCTTCGGCTTGAGTTAAGTCTATCTTTCCATTGAGAAAAGCTCGTTCCGAGAATTCGCCCGGACGTGCCAGACGTACCCCTAATTGTAACACAGCTTGCAGCAACATATCGAGAATGACAATTCCGCCATGTCCTTGTAATTCAAGCAAATGTTCGCCAGTGAATGAATGAGGCGCAGGAAAATACAGGGCAATGCCGTGATCAAGGGTGTCGCCCTGTTGATTTTTGAAATGATGGAAGGTCGCAACGCGGGGCGCGGGCAGTTTGCCGAGTAAAATTTCAGCAAGATGAGGCACTTGGTCACCAGAGATACGCACGATGCCAATTCCACCACGTCCCAAGGGGGTTGCAATCGCAGCGATAGTATCGGTATTATTCATGAGAATCAGGAGCTTGTCGCACAAATTGATGAATCAGACGACGATCTTTCTTGGTGGGACGCCCGGTGCCGTGAGGACGATAGGCGGATTCTTGATGATGTAATTCAGTTTGCTGCTGGCGTTTTATCACACTTTCCGGCGTTTCTTCATACAAAAGAGCAGCTTCGGTGGCAGAGCGACGTTGTGTGGAAAGGGCTTTGACAATGATAGTAAATTCAAGATGTTCTTTACGAATGCGTAATTCATCGCCTAAGTGAATCTCTTTCGCCGGTTTGATACGTTGTTGATTGAGATGTATTTTTCCCCCGTTGATGGCTTCGATGGCGAGATTGCGGGTTTTAAAAAAGCGTGCTGCCCACAGCCATTTGTCGATGCGGATTCGGGAACTGTTTGTTTCTTCAAGATTTTTCATGTAAATTAAGGGTTCGGTAGATTGTTGTAAATATTGCGGTGAATAGGGTAACGGGGCTTTATGGTAAATTTTTATTAAATAAAACAAACAGTTCCTTGTTCCAATGCGCCGCGTCAAAGCCATTGACTTAAGGAAAAATAGGCAAAAACAGGTGCCATTCCAAGACTCGAATTCAAACAACGAAATTTTACCAAACATGGTCATCATGAGAAATTATTTCAAATAAAACAAACAGTTCTTCGTTCCAATGCTCCGCGTTGGAATGCAGCCCAGACGCTCCGCGTCACCGGTTCAAATTTGATAAGTTCAACCATCTGTATTTCGCTTTCCATTTCAAC
>DYNO01000197.1 GCA_020721025.1 Thiomargarita sp.
GTTTGGTTTTAAAGATGTCAAACCGGTTCTATACGAAAATGAATAGATTTCGATTGATTTAAAATCAAATGGTTGATAGTTTTGGCGAAGGTATTGTTGGGCACGACTTGAAATAAATCTGAAAATGTAATTCGTTGAATAATCAAGAATATGGTGATAATTCGTGAGTTATTTCCGAATACCTCGTGTTTCGTTCATACAACGACAGTATATCATAGACTCTCTAAAAATATCAATCTGTTATGTTATTCTGTTTTCTTTTAAGATAGTATATTGAAGGAAGTTCCATTGTTCAATCGTGTGAATAATTTCGCATAATCATCATAAAAATCAATTGGTTGAAAACGGTTGTAGAGTTCGCATCCTGATGAGAATTTTAAAATGCGGATAGCCTATTATTGATTGATGCAAAAATGGAAGACGTTATTTGTCAACACTGAATGATAAGGAAAGCGGTTGACCATTGCGTAAGACTGTGAAATTTAATTGGTTGGTTTGTCCGAGTTGTTCAATCAGGCTTAATCCTTTCAGTGGTGAATCAAGATCAGTGCCATTGACTGCGACAAGAATATCACCGGATTTGAGGTTAAAGCGATTTAATAAGGTTGCATCTCGCCCCGGACTGAGACGAAATCCGCCGAACTTGCCATTTTGTTCCACCGCTTCGATGCGCACGAGTGATAATAATTTCTGTGGATTTTCACGCAGTTGTTGTTGATAGTGAGCCAATAGTTGGGCGGGAGTGAGATTTTCATTGTTTGATATCTTGTTGGCAATGGAGGGAGACGTAGGCGTAGTTGTTGCGGTGTTTGCCGATGAACTGGTTAATTTTAATGTTTCATAACGTCCATTACGATTGAGAATCACTTCCTTGGGGCGAATTTCCTGTAACACAACACCACCGGCTAATGTCGCTCCTTGCCGATATAAGTGATGTTTACTTTCCGCTTCTGCGATGACAGCAAATGATTGAATATTATCAGTGGCATAATAGATTCCACGTAGCTTTAAATTCAACTTGGTTTCTGGATTCGCCGCCACCGCGGTTTCCACCACAGCAGGCATCGTGCCAAAGAGCCGGGCGGTAACAATGTTGGAAATATCGACTGTTTTGCCAGTTTGCGCGACAGAAGGCGTTGGCATGATTTGTGTGGGGCGAGAGGTGGATTGCAATAATAAAAAGAGATTGACTACTTGGTAACCAAGTATTACAGCTAATGAGACATTAATGATCCAACGTGCTAAGATAGTGGAAAGTAAAAAAACGGTATATAAGCCATTCGTCATGTGAATTAAGCCGCTGAGTCAGTTTTTGATTTAAGTATCTGTAATATAATAATAAAATAAACAATAATTGAGACGTGATTTATTTGGTTTTTTTTCTCATTTAGGTTATACTCTGTAATAATACCCGTTTAATATCACTTGCGAACAGGGTTATCCGATAAATCATCCATCGCAATTTGATAGACCGCTTATTAAGTGGACTAGACCAAGCTCAACGGTTACATTTTAGCAATTATTCTGGCATATTTCTCGACTTCAGTGAATGTGTCATATTTTCGTAGATAATCCAAGCTGTCAGCGATAACTTGGTAAAATGTTTGCAATGAATTAAGTTTAGGAGTTACGCAGTTCAAAACGTAACTTAGGCTTAATTCAGTTAGTTAGCGTTTTCGGAGTACAAATTTAAATTTGTACTCCATTTATAAAATCAGTGGGTTAGCATCTCAAGTGCGTAACTCCTAAAGTTTTCGCAGGAACCCTTTGGAATGTTGTAAAAATCAAGAATGACAGAATCAGCCTGTAATTTAGTTGTGTCAAGGCGTTTTTGTTGAATAGGATAGGAAATGATGTCAGGTTGTTGTTTTATCAAGTGTCATTGGGTCAGATAAATTTTAGAATTTGACTCTAATTTCTATTAGAATCATGCACATTGACACAACAAATATCACGGTAACGAATTTAAAAATGTGGAGTCATTTTGTATGAACAAGCTACTTTTATTGACGCTCGCACTAGGAATAGTATGGGCTGCGGGTGTGCAAGCGGTTGATCCGCCTGTATTTAAATACGATGAAACAACGGGTCAATACTACTACCACGATGTTGACGGCACCCGCGTGGATATTGTCAATGACATGGGGGATGATGCTGCCCCAACTTATGACGACACGCCGCCGTCTGATTCTGAAACTTCCGCAAGTACCGGTGACAATTCGACAACGGGTTCTACGGAAAATACAACTTCAGAGGGAAATACAACCGGTTCTGGCACAACCTCAAGTAGTGGGAATGCTGCAACGGGAACAGGTTCTAGCGAAAATACAACTTCGACAGAAAATACAGCGGGTTCTGGAACAACATCTGGGACAACAACGGACAGCAGCGGCTCAGACACAACTTCTGACACTGCAACGACTCCCGATTCTGACACTGCCACAAATACCGCTGGAACCACGAATTCTGGCGCAACGGGAACAACCACTGACTCTGCCCAAGATTCTGCAACTGCCGCAACGACAACGCCAGAAACCACCACAGAATCATCAACCGGAGAATCATCGACAGAGCAGATCACTGATGCAACAAGCACCAGCACGGTTACGGTCAATAATGTTCCTGATTATGCGGATTACTGGATCAAGGCATGTCCTAACTACTTGACGCAGATTGATTTAAATGCAGATGGACAAAAAGTTGCGGCGGTTTTATCCATCAATGGCAGCAACAATAGTCAAGTTACCGATAATAAAAATGGGACATTGAGTTACATTCCCAACAAAGATTTTACCAGCGGTGTGGATACCTTGAGTATCACTTACCAAACTCCTGAAGGAAATACTGCCAGTGCGGTCATCAAGGCGCGGATGGAATGTAAGGATGTATTGAAACCGGCAGCATGTCGAGTTTACATCTCTCATAACAGTGGTTATGGCAACACCCAATTTCTCACCCTCGATCCTGAAGCGGGCAAGGCGGTTACTTTGGGCCCATTGTACAAAGGCTATGATATTGAAGGATTGGCATTTAATCCAAAAAATCGTTTGCTCTATGGATTGTCAGGCGGAATTTTTGCTCCTAAAAAATATCGTGGCGAATTGTATCTGGTCGATCCCGCAACGGGTGGCTTGTCTGTGGTTGGAAACACCGGATTTCCGCGGCTTTATGGCTTAACTGCTCGTTTTGATGGCACTTTATGGGCATGGGTGCATACCGTCACCGCAGCAAAACCGGGTGGGATTTTACAAGTCGATCCAGATACTGCCATCAGTAGTTTAAGATTCACTTCAACCATGAAAATTGACCACTTGGCGTGGAGTTCTGACGGGAAAACATTGTATGGCGGTTATGGGAAAAATCTGTGGGCATGGAAATACGATGGCACAGAATTTACCCCAGTCATTCCCAAAAATGCGACCAAGCAACAACCGATTTGTCAAAATTTGCCAACGGAACTTGAAGGATTGGCACCGTTACAAGGCAACATGTTGTTATTTGGCGAACGGGCAACCAAGAATAACAAAAATCGCTTGATGGTATTTAATCCATTGTCATGCAAAGTTGTTTTGTCCTATTCTTTTGACAATCCTGATTTCGGCGGCAAGGAAAAAGCCCAACTCGATCACAGCATGGAAGGGATTGTATGGGCAGATGATTGTCAACCCGATCCCAAGGTCGCTACTGCGGAAGTACAACAATTTCAAGATATTGAAGTGTGTGATGCTGAAGCGGGTTGGAAGGCTGCAATGGGCAAGGTGCAATTAACGCCAAGTGATAGCAAGGCTTATGTGAAAACCAGTTGGTCGATTATCAATCCAAGTGTGGCACAATGCCCGACTGAAACCGAAGGCAAAACCGCGCCATGTGAACCTGCTTATCAATCATCACAATTGGTCAACCATGATGAAGCGTTTTCTGTGAATGTGTGGTGGCCCGGTATCACTTCAGGAAAAAATACCAAGGTAGCAGTCAGTGTTCAAGTTCATGATATGGATGGTAATCCGTTGAATGAAGAAGTCACTCACTTTCTGAAATCAGAAGGATGTAACGAGCAAAAACTGACGCGTGAAGCGATGGTCAAGGATTATTTGGCTCATTTGAATGGGGTGGATAGTTTTGAGTATAACTACACAGAAAGCGGCATTGTTGCAACCCTCATCATGGGTGGACAAAGCAAGTATCGTGTGGAAATTACCCCTGTCGAACCTGCGTCGTTGAATGATGAAATCAGTGGCGAATTGAATACCAGTAGCTTGGGAAGTAAGGATGCCAATGGTTTTTCACCGCTGGTTAAATTGATTTTTGCGGACGGTAAACGAATTGAAGCGCGCTTTAGTCAAATTCATACCATCACTTACAAGAGCGCGTTGACCAACTACTTGGCGCAAATTACAGCCGATGAAAACATTGAATTTGGTACCAACGGTGCGTTGACGGTATCCATCAACAATGAAATTTACAGAGGAACGTTGTATCCAGAGTTGAGCGGTGGTGATTTGGCTTCCAAAGAGATCGTATTCACTGCAATTAATGATGTTGATGGCAATGGTCACAATGACTTTACTGTGAAATATGCTGATAACACAGAACAAACTTTGTACATTGTCAGTGTACCGGGCAGTGATGACGTGGTGGTTGATCCAGTCCCAACGGTTGAAGAAGCTCCAGTCGTTGATGATGCAGACCCTGTTGAACCGTCAAGTGATGTCACTGAACCCACTGACGCGACGACGGATAACTCAACTACGGTTGAACCCGGTGTAACAACGGATAGCTCAACTACGGTTGAACCCAGTGTGACAACGGATAACTCAACTACAGTTGAAACTGCTGAAACGGTTAAACCTGTGGATAATACAACAGAAACTCCAGTTGCCCCAGTCCAACCGACAGAAACTGTTGCGCCAGCAGTAACTTCAGAACCCTTGGTGGAAGTGGCTCCTCCGGTAGAAACAGCCCCTGTGGTAAGTGAACCCGCTCCTGTGGCGGCTGAACCTGCTGTAGTTGTGACAGAAACGCCAGCGGCTGAGTGAGATTCAGCGTTGATATATTTTAACGAAGATTGATGTTTTTATTGTAATCTTGGTTAGGCAACAGTTCGGACAGTTTTTTATCATCATTTGTGAAATCAACTGATTGAAATCCAAATGAAACTTTAAAACTATCCGAGCTGTTATATTAGAGTTCTTGCAAAAGCCCGACACCAAAAGACTTTTATTGATTTAAATCAGTATGTTGACTTCAGTTATGCCAGAGGTCTATTCCATGACATTCCCACTGAGTTATCCAACTTGACATCATATCCCTATCCTATCTACACCGAATATCCCACCCAAATTCATCTATCGTATATCCACCACTGCCCAATAATAATGCTGCTGCCATTCTGTTACTGCTTTGCTTCGATATTTCCCTTTCAACTACTCAGTTTCGCTTCAGTACACAACACAGTTCAAATTTTATTTTGAGTTTATTTTGAAAATTGGTATTTTGATTTTTCTGATAAATATATCAAGAAAATCAATCAAATATTGTCGAAAATACGATTTATATTTTGGCTAATTGTAAAATTATCTGAGAATTAATTCAAAACGGTCTAAATCACCAAGAGAATACAAATATTCTTTC
>DYNO01000198.1 GCA_020721025.1 Thiomargarita sp.
GAAAGAAAGACAGAGACTCGAATCGTCGAGCGAGAGCCAAGCTCCAGATTCAAAAACTTCACTTTCGGATTGCAAAACAACGCGCTGCGATTGCTCACCAACTTTCCAATTATCTGACCAAGACCTTTGACCGGATTGTACTTGAAGATTTGAATGTCAAGGGCATGATTAAAAACAGAAAGTTAAGCCGAGCCATTGCAGATGTTGGTTGGGGAATGCTACGGCATTTTATTGAATACAAAGCAAAATTAAGAAACTGCGTTGTGGTGATTGCCGATAGATTTTTTCCCAGTAGTAAAACTTGCTCCCGTTGTGGAACGAAAAAACAGGATTTAACCCTTGCAGACAGAATTTTCAGTTGTGACTGTGGTTTGGTCATTGACCGAGATTTAAATGCTGCAATTAATCTGAATAACTATAGTAGTTAGATAGTTAGAGTCGCGACCAGAATCAGCGAGACTTTAAACGCACGGAAGAGTCACTTAAGACTTGAGTTATCAAGCAGTGATGTTGACGACGTGAATAACGTTTGGTTTTCTACAAACGCTTAACGACATTTTTAACCACTGTTCAGATGAAAATAGAAACAGCTTAATCTACATGGCTTAAAGATGTCAAATCGGTTCTATGCTCATCAAAATCGTTATATCCCTTGATTCAACCCCGTGAGCAACCCATCATGAGTTCGCAGATAGAAAATCGTTTTAAAACTGATACTTATTTATTCAACTCCACCTTTGTCGATGATTTGTATGAATCCTTTTTAGAAGACCCTTCACAAATCAGCGAACAATGGCAGGCTTACTTTGCACAATTGCAACGGGAATCTCCTGCCTCGCGTTCCGAAGTTGCCCACACGCCCATTCAAGCCCATTTTTTAAACTACAAACCGGCTCACGGATTATTCGTCACGCGGGATGAAAGTCTGAAAGATAACGCGGCATTGGCGGAATTTGCCAAGAAACAAGCCTCTGTACTTCGGGTCATCAACGGACATCGTTATCGGGGACATCAACGCGCCCATTTAGACCCGTTGCAATTGCAACCCCGCCCCCATGTTGAAGATTTGGATTTAGAAACGCATGGACTGACGGAAGCCGATTTACACATTGCTTTCAATCCCGGTTCGCTCAAGGGGGTACCGCATGAAATGACCTTGGCAGACATTCTTACCCATCTCAAAAAGATTTACTGCGATACCATCGGTGCGGAATACATGCACATCACCGATACCAAACAAAAACGCTGGATTCAGGAACGCTTTGAAAATTTGAGTAAACGTCCCAAATTCGACGAAGCTCGTAAAAAACGCTTGCTCGATGGTCTGACTGCGGCGCAGGGTTTGGAAGATTATCTGCACGCCAAGTATGTGGGACAAAAGCGATTTTCTTTGGAAGGTGGCGATACGCTTATTCCATTGTTAGATGAAATCATTCAACACGCGGGACAGGCGGGTGTGGAAGAAATTGTGTTGGGCATGGCACACCGCGGGCGGTTGAATGTGTTGGTGAATATTTTGGGCAAACGTCCCAAAGATTTATTTTCTGAATTTGAAGGCAAGAAAAGTGCGATTTTTGGTTCTGGCGATGTGAAATATCATCAAGGCTTTGCGTGCGATGTCACCACACCGGGCGGGGCTGTGCATTTGGCTTTGGCATTCAATCCGTCACATTTGGAAATCGTCAATCCGGTGGTCGAAGGAGCCGTCCGGGCGCGGCAAGAACGTCGGGATGATAAAAAGCGCGATTTGGTCGTTCCCGTGTTAATTCATGGCGATGCAGCATTTGCTGGACAGGGCGTGATCATGGAAACGCTGAATTTGTCTGAAACTCGTGGTTATTCCACCGGCGGCACCATTCACGTTGTCATTAACAATCAAATCGGTTTTACCACCAGTGATCCGCTAGATTCTCGCTCGACTTTATACTGCACCGATGTCGCGAAAATTGTGCAAGCTCCGATTTTCCACGTCAATGGCGATGACCCTGAAGCGGTGTTATTCGTGACGCAATTAGCAGTGGATTATCGGATGCAATTTCATCGAGATGTCGTCATTGACATGGTGTGTTATCGCCGTCTCGGACACAATGAAGCCGATGAACCCGCCGCCACACAACCCGTGATGTATCAAAAGATTGGTGCACATCCCAAAGTTCAAGCGATTTATGCCCAAAAATTGGCACAAGAAGGGTTAGTCGCTGCCGATGCCGGTGAAAAAGCCTTGCAAGAATACCGCAGTGCGTTGGAAACAAAGGATACCGTGATTCCCCACGAAGTTGCGCCAAAGTTTGAACATGGGGTGAATTGGAAACAATACGCGGGCAGACATTGGACAGAAGCGGGCATGACGCAAATTGACCAAGATCGCTTGCAAAACACCATTGAAAGTTTTACTCGCATTCCCGAAGGTTTCACGTTAGATCGCAGTGTCAGCAAAATTGTGCAGGCGCGGCGGCAGATGGCAAAGGGTGAATTGCCGTTAGATTGGGGTTGCGCGGAATCGTTGGCGTTTGCGACCTTGTTGGAAGATGGTTATCCGATTCGGTTATCTGGACAGGACAGCGGGCGCGGTACTTTTGCACATCGTCACGCAGTTTTGCATGAAAAAAATACCGGCGAGATGTACATTCCACTGCAACATCTTTCTGACAAACAACAAAAATTTTTAGTGATTAACTCACTGCTGTCGGAAGAAGCGGTACTCGGTTTTGAATTTGGTTACAGTGCCTCAGAACCGGAAACGTTAACGATTTGGGAAGCGCAATTCGGGGATTTTGCCAACGGCGCGCAAGTGGTCATCGATCAATTTATCAGTTCGTCAGAATCGAAATGGCAACGGTTTTCTGGTTTGATCATGTTATTGCCACACGGTTATGATGGACAGGGGCCCGAACATTCTTCCGCTCGTTTAGAACGGTATTTGCAACTGTGTGCTGAAGATAATATTCAAGTGTGTTGCCCTTCCACGCCCGCGCAGTGTTTCCACATGATTCGTCGTCAGATGATACGTCCTTATCGTAAACCGTTGATTGTGATGTCACCCAAGAGTTTGTTACGGCATAAACGCTGCGTTTCCACCATTGAAAATATTACACACGGCAGTTTCCAAACGGTAATTGATGAAGTCGATCCGAACATTACGCCGGATAAAGTCAATCGGTTGATATTTTGCACCGGCAAGGTATATTACGATTTAGTCGAAGCGCGTGAGGAACACAAGTTAAATAACGTGGCGATTGTGCGGTTAGAGCAATTGTATCCCTATCCGAAAGAAGAAGTTGCAAAGGTATTGGAACGTTATGATCACGTTGAACATCGTTTGTGGGTGCAAGAAGAGCCTCGTAATCAAGGAGCTTGGTGGTATATGCGGGCGCACATGGATGTCAATTTGAGCCACACGTCGCGTCGGGTTGAGTATGCCGGTCGTCCGTCTTCAGCCTCGCCAGCGGTGGGTTATTTACACGCCCATCGTCGCCAATTGCAAGAATTTATTGCAGAAGCCTTGAATTTGCCAGCGGTGATCCGTCCGTAAGTTTGAAGATTTAAAACGATTTATTGGTGGGTGATAATGCAATGATTGCCCACCATTCAAAGTTGACATTTTTTAAATCATCGCCTGTCATAAAAACGACACTTCTTTTAAATTCATCGCTTATCAAGACTTTTTGTAGTTATCTTATTCAATACTCATGAGATACGAAACACATTTCATTTCTCCAAATGTTTATAGCATTAATCTCCAATAAAATACCTCGTGTTATGTCATTAATCAACAATGGCTTGAGTCTTGCCTTAGAGCCTCTCAAGTTGGTTTTGTTTAACGGTTTGAACAACAGAGTTATCTAGTTCTTGACTAGAACAAACTTTTTACGGAGATTTTTCTCATGAATACGTCGATCCACAGGCAATACTTTTGCATTGACGCTCACCGCGCCCACCAACGGCGTAGTCACCAGTCAACCGACCGGGATTAATTGTGGCACCAGCATGACCAGTTGTAGCGGTACTTTCACTGCTAATAACATCGTGGCTTTAGCCGCAACTCCTGACACGGGCGCGACTTTCACCAGTTGGGGCGGGGATTGCACAGGAACGACCAATCAACTCATCCTGACAATGGATAACGTGAAAAATTGTACCGCTACCTTCGCACCGGCTGCCGCAGCAACCCAAACGCTGACAGTAACCAAGACGGGCAATGGCAGTATTAGCAGTAATCCTGTAGGCATCAGTTGTGGCGTGGATTGCTCGAAAGCCTTTACCCAAGGTGCATCAGTGGTTCTCACAGCCACGCCTGATCAAGGTTCAACTTTCACCAGTTGGAGTGGGGCATGTACTGGTTCAACGGCAAGTGTCACCATTACCGTCGATGCAGCAAAAAGTTGTTCAGCCACATTCACTTCCAGCGGAACAGCGAGTGGAACATGCAGTGAGACCAATCTTGGGGCATGTGCCACCACCACGACATGTGCAGCGCAAGGCGGGACATTTATTGACAGCATCACTGGCACAGGTTTAACCAATCAATGCAACAGCGTTCCTAAATTGACGATTCCTAACACCGGAACATCTTCCGTTGGAATCACCACTTCCGGCGCACGTCCAACATCGACTGCACAAATTTCTGGCGGTACATCGGTCAATGGCAGCGTATTCAGCACGCCATCGGCAGCGAATGGGACGCAAAATGTGACATGGGCGGGGAGTTTAAAAGTATCGCCGACAGATGTGGGTAAACCTGCCAACATCCTCATGGTGATTGGAATTGAACCGCCTGCTTCTATCGACTTAACGGGTTACGATGGTGGCGTGGATACGGCATATTTTGGCGTAGATCAAAGCAAACAGTTGTATAAAGTCAACTTGTATGCTGATCTGGTCAAAGATGATGCCGGTGATCCTGCCAACATTCCCGGCTATTTTCCTGATGAAGTTGCGTCGATGACTTCTAAAGCATTGATGAGCAATGTCACTTTAACCGATAGCATGTCGATCAATTTGTGGTCTGGCACTTTGTCTAGTTTATTGAGCAATGCAGTCGTGAAAAGCACCTTGACCTTGGGCGCGCAAGCCAAGTTTTATGTCTTTTTGGGTTACGCCTTGGCAAACGATCCTCAAGGAAGTATTGTTTATAACCCTGTCCCTGTTGAAACCACGTTAGTACAATAGATTAATTATTTACGTTAAATTGAAACCTGTCATCACTTTTAACTAAGGGTGGCAGGTTTTTTTCTTAATGAGCCAAAAACTTTGAAGGGCAGATTATTACAATTATGTGACAGCGATCAAACCGCCATGGTGATATTGATCACTTGGTAATGTGTGTTTTTCAAGCTCTGCTTAGATGAGAAATCACTGCCAACCTTCGGCTTCCATATCATCAAATTTCCGTTTATCCCAACCATGCTGCCGTTGAATTGCCTTGGCTAACCATGACGAAGGACCGGCTTTCAATTCTTCTTGCAATGCTGCCAATGAATCTGCAATTTCAGCCCCTTCTGTAACCTTCACCGGCTGAATGTTACGCGCCAACAATTGCCGAATCGCCGATGCACCAATCGCTTGACTATAGAACCGATTTGACATCTTTAAGCCATGTAGATTAAGCTGTTTCTATTTT
>DYNO01000199.1 GCA_020721025.1 Thiomargarita sp.
AACTGTCTGAACCCTAATTCACATAATTAACTTGATTTTCATAATTATGTGAATTAGGAAAATTAAGGTTCAGATGAATATATTCAATCACTTGCCCAAAACTGATGCTGGCATCATTACACGGTAAGCGTTGCATCAAATACACTTTTTTACCCATTTTTTCAAAAAGTTGCACCACCCGTTCGGTTAAATAACGATTCTGAAACACGCCACCACACAAACCGATTTGTTGAATGGGAACATCCTGTGCAATCGCCAACATTTGCGTCACCATCGCCTGCGCCAAACTCTGATGAAACAGGCTAGAACGTTGCGAAATCGACATTTTTTCATCAAACAAGGGATTCAGCAAATTTTCCCAATCAATTTCCCATAAGTTCAAACGATTGCGATACACCGCCAGTTCACAATACGCCTCATGAGTAACATCGCACAACGCTTCCAAATATGCCCCGCCTTGCCCCTCAAAACTCGCCACTTGCAACACATTAAGCCATGCCGCCACTGCATCAAATAACCGTCCAACCGCCGTTGTTTGAGGACAATTCAGATTTTTCTGCCATGCCTGATGCAATAATTCCACTGGAATATCCAAGTCCGGTCGCCAAGGATGATTGATTTCAAAACAAATACTTAACGCACTTCGCCACAATTCCCGCCCCGTTTTTTCGCCACCCAGTAACTTAAATGGACGCAAATGCCCCACACGTTGCCATGCACCCGCCTGTCCATACAACGTTTCCCCACCCCACAATGTGCCATCATCTCCCAATCCCACCCCGTCCCATGCAAAGACAAGCCATTGATTTAAATTCGGATATTCACCCACCAACGCAGACGCATGAGCATGATGATGAAAAATCGCCTGAGTCGGCAATTGAGTTTGTCTTGCCCAGCGGGTATTCGCAAGTTGAGGATGGGCATCAAGCAGAATTTTTTCAGCGCGCACTTGGTAAAGTTGTTGTAAATCTTCAATCACTTGCGTGAACACATCTAAACTGTGTGGACTGGTTAAATCTCCAATGTGGGGCGAAATGACCACACGCTGATCCCATGCCAAGGCAACTGTATTTTTCAAATGTGCCCCCACCGCTACAATGGGTTGAGCCACGGGATAGGGTAATTCCCACTCTAAAGGTGCATGACCTCGCCCCAAACGCAGCGGACGGGGTAAATGAAAAATGGTTTTAAATACAGAATCATCCGCAGGACGAACAATCGGACGAGAATGATGCAAAAATGCTTCTGCAACCTGCCCCAATCGTTCATGAACCGCTTGATTATCCGTGAGTACCGGTTCGCCACTGCGATTTGCGGAAGTCATCATCAAAGGGTTCGCAAATTCCGTGAGTAAAATATGATGGAGCGGACTGTATGGCAGTAATACGCCAATCTCGTTTAAATCCGGAGCAAGATGAGGTGAAAGTGCGAAATGAGCCGTTTTTTTCACCAAGACGATGGGGCGGGCAGGATGTCGTAATTGTTGAATTTCAGCCGCTGTCAGTGAAATTTGTTCCATAAGGGCAGTTTCTGCAAAATTCATGGGCAGCATCACCGCTAACGGCTTGTGTAATCTCGGTTTATGGCTGCGTAGTCGTAACACCGTTTCATCATTTTGGGCATCGCAAACCAGATGATAACCGCCAATGCCCTTGATTGCTACAATTTTTCCTTGTCGTAACGCGGCAAGCGTGGCAGTCAATGCAGCATCGGTATCGTTTAATTGGCTATCTGCTTGATAAAACGACAAAGTTGGACCACAAATCGGACAAGCAATCGGTTGGGCATGGAAACGGCGGTCTGAAGGATCGTGATATTCTTTCGCACAATCAGGGCAGAGCGGAAAATTTGCCATGCTGGTGTGCGGTCGATCATAGGGCAGACGATGAATAATGGTATAACGGGGTCCACATTGCGTACAATTGATAAACGGATAACGATAACGGCGATTACCGGGCGTGAGCAATTCGTTTAAGCAGTCATCGCAGGTAAAATAATCAGGTGGAACATGAACTTGGGTGAAAGTGGTCGCGTCGCTGTCAAGAATGCAAAAATTGTTAATCGGTGCAAGCTCGGCGGGAATACGTTGTGCAATAACGGGTTGCGCCAATGGCGGATGGATTGTGAGAAGGTCTTGTTCAAACGCGAGAATAGCCCGTTCAAGTCCTTGAATATGAATCGCGACTTGTCCAGAAAGATTTTGTACCCAACCAATGAGATGATGATGTTGCGCTAACCGATAGATAAATGGGCGAAAACCCACGCCTTGCACTTGTCCAGTGATGAGGTAACGATAAGCAACGATTTGAGACACAAGGGAAATTTGGGGGGGATGGTGGCCAGAGGTGGAATCGAACCACCGACACGAGGATTTTCAGTCCTCTGCTCTACCAACTGAGCTATCTAGCCTTGCTTAGGAGTTGAGGATTATACTTGAAACACGAAACGGTTGTCAAATATTTTTTGATTATACCACAATCCTCGATTTAAAAATGACTACAAAATAGTTACCATGATTCACCTGCTTATTTTACAAATCCTCAATGTTGAATGCGCTATAACCTTCGTAGTAATAGCTAATATCAATGCCTTTCATAAACAATTTCCGGTCATCAATTTTATCAGTAAGTGCTTGTTGCAAAAAATATTTTATTTCGACATCGCTGATCACGCTGCGCTCCATCGCAGAAAGATAATCTGATTTATCCACCGCATTCCAATCGATCACCTGCTTGATTTCTTTCTTCAAAATCAAATCTAGCCATATTCTCGTGGCGCGCCCGTTGCCCTCACGGAAGGGGTGGGCGACATTCATCTCTACATATTTTTCAATGATTTGGTTGAAATTGCTTTGCGGCATTTGACTGATATATGCCAGAGATTGCTCAAGATACATCAGCGGTGCAAAGCGAAAATTTCCCTTCGCAAGGTTCACATCGCGCAATTTTCCTGCAAAATCATAAAGATCACAAAACAAATAAGCGTGAATCTGTGCCAGCCCTTTGAAAGTGCCAACTTCTATGCGATTTATTTCCCCGCTTTCAAAAAGTTGTTTAGCTTTTTGCTTGCTGATTTTTTCTTCTGCTTTGTTTAGTTCAAGCTGATTTGTGATGTGTAATTTGTTTTGCAAAATCATTTTATGTTATTCGGAGTTACGCAGTTCACATTGAATTTTCATATTGATTCACAAAGTTAGCCTGCGAATCTGATTTTTAATATTTTAATCAAATCAAATGATTAGCATCTTACGTCGGATGGACAGTTTTTTATCATGATTCGGTGAAATCAAAGGGTTCAATAACAACACAATGAGATTTCAATCAAGTTGCAAAACTGTCCAATCCATTGAATCGAATTACATTTTTATTCAACTTCAGCAGTGAAACCGGTGGCTTCATTTTGCTCGGCATACTGATCTGTCTCAGCCCCCGGACAATTTTCTGTTGCCCCCAATTCCACTTTTAACGATGTCGAAGGTTGCCCCAATAATGATTCAAACACGGCACTGTAAAACAATACCCGTTTCACGTAAGTTCTGGTTTCTGCAAAAGGAATCAGTTCCACCCATAAATCCGCCGGTAAACATTCCCGTTCTTCTGCCCAGCGTTTAGCCCGTCCCGGTCCAGCATTGTAAGCGGCAGTCGCTAACATATAATTACCATCAAAAGTATCCAGCATTTCTCGTAAATAGGCGGTGCCTAAACTGGTATTCATATCAATATCATAGACTTCGCTGCGACTGTTGATATCCAATCCCATTTTTCTTGCCAAATAACTTGCAGTTGAAGGCATCAATTGCATCAAGCCCATCGCGCCGGCTTTAGAACGGGCTTCTCGTTTAAAAATACTTTCTTGCCGAATCACGCCGTAAACCCAACCTAAATCAACGTTTTGCGTCTGCGCTTTTTGTTTTAAATGGTCTAAATACACCAAGGGGAAACGAACGCGTAAATCATCATAAAAACCTGCCTTCCCCGCAGTCAGGATGGCTTTATCATACCAACCCCATTGCATCGCCAATACCGCAGCAATTGCTTGTTGATGAGGGGTAAAAATGCCAATTCCATAGTCCCATTCTTTTTTGGCTTCATCCATCATTCCAAGCATCGAAAATTCATGCGCTTTGCCGATACTGCCGGCTAAAACTTCCTGTTTTTCTGCTTCGGTGAAGGTAATCGGGGAATTTTGCAAATTATAGCTAATTCCCAATTGATCCGCTGCTAAAAAGCCATAGTAATCACGCTCATTCGCCAATTTCATCAATACTTTTTCAGATTGCCCAGCCTGCCCGATTTCCTGTAAAGCGCGCCCGTACCAATACCACCACCGCATATTTTCTTTCAAATCAGCTTCATCGACGTTGTTGAAAAACTGGGCAAGGGCTCGCCAATTTTGTCGTTCAAAAGCAAAATCGAAGCGTTTTTCGTTAAACTCTTTGGTAAATGCAATTTTAGGCACCGCCGCCGCCAGTTCAATGGCTCGTGGCTGGTTTTGTTTGATCGCTGCCAATGCGATTTCACGTAAGGCGTTACCGCGCTGTGTTTCTGTAAACGTGTAACGATTTTGTAAGAAGTGCCAATATTGATTTGCAGCATCGACATCATTCGCAGCGATCCGCTTGATACCATGAACGATAATGTCAGCAGCGATTTTGTCATTGGGTTGATTAAATGCACTGAGCATCTCTTGCGGATTTTTATGCACGGCAATCCATACCGACACCCAGCCGGCTTGTTGCTCGGGTAAATAATTGGCAATACTGCTGGCTAATTCGATCTGTCCTTCTTGCATAGCCAGTTGAATGCGTTGCCAAATTAAATCTTCGGTCAACACGCGATGACTTGCCATGTAACCAAATGCTTCTTGACAACTGGGGGCTTGCGGCTTACCCACGAGCCATAATTTTTTCAAATCTTCCCACAGGGTTGGCGTTTTTTGCCCGGTCACCAATTGCGCTTGAGCGTGGTAACATTGCAAACTAACTGATTTTTGTGGGGCGTAGATACGCAAGTAATTTGACCAATCGCCTTGCTTTGCAAGCATTTCTAACCAAACTTGACGAATTTCATTACCATAGGCGGTATTGCCCCCATAGCTTAAAAACCGTTCAATTTCTGAAAATGAGGCGAGTTTCACCCGTGGCTGCAAGGACTTGTAATGAATGTAGTAGTAGAGCGGATAGGATTGTAAATTGGAGTGCAATTGCTCAAAGGCTTCATTGTCACCATTTTGCATGGCTTGTAACGCAAGTTGGAATTGTAAGCGTTGTTGATTGATATCAACGGCTTGAACCACAACAGTATGTAAACACAATGCCATGAACAAAACTTGGATCGTGATAAAGTTGTTTTTGGAAAATATTTGCATATCGTTCCTGCCTCGACAAGTGTTATTTATAAAGTGTTAATTTTACACAACGCAATCCGATTAAGTAACTTAAGAGAGATATTTTATGCAACGGAGTTTAATATTGTTGTTTATTCTATTGATTTTGTTGAATATGATCGGTTGTATGGGGGCGCGCCAAGTGCGACATATGGGGTGCTATAGTGTTCCTAAATCGTTTATAGGTTTGTCGATTGATAACCACTATTGTATAA
>DYNO01000037.1 GCA_020721025.1 Thiomargarita sp.
ATAGTAGAGGTAAATTCTATGGTCACTTTTCAAACGATTTTAGACCTCGTTGAAACTTTACCTGAATCACAACAAGAAGATTTGGTCAATCTCCTTCGCCGGCGACAACAATCCCACCACCGACAATTACTGGAACAACGCATCAGCGAAGCCCGCAACGAATTTGCTAGGGGCGAGGTCAGGGTTGGCACGGTGGAGGACGCTAAAAAAGTTATCCGAAAGTATCCCGTGGTAGGCTGGTTGGATTCCCAAACTCAAAACCGTTGAAGAAGTTAGTCATTCTATGAAACGTCGTGAACTGATAAAACGATTAGAATCTTTGGGTTGTACCCTAATTCGACATGGAAGAAGCCATTTATGAAAAAAATAAACCGCTACGGTCGCAAATCATGACAAATAACAAAAAAGCAGTGATAATTTATACCGATGGGGCGTGTCAACCAAATCCGGGCGTTGGTGGCTATGGGATTGTTTTAATGTATAAAAATACTCGCAAAGAAGTTTCTGGCGGATTTCGCTTCACCACAAACAATCGCATGGAAATATATGCGGTGATCAAGGGGCTAGAAATTTTGAAAGAGGCTTGCAAAGTCACTCTTTACAGCGATTCTCAATACGTGGTGCGAGCAATGACGGAGGGTTGGGCGGTGCGTTGGAAAAAAAATGATTGGTGGCGCAATAAGGATGAACGGGCTGTGAATATTGATTTATGGGAAAAATTGCTGCAACTTTGTGAAAAACATGAGGTTTTATTCCAATGGATCAAAGGTCATGCCGGTCATGCTGAAAATGAGCGATGCGATAAATTAGCTTATGCTGCGTTGCAACAGGCTGATTTACCGCTTGATGAAGGTTATGAAAACGCTATCAATTCGCTCAAAGCATCTCACTGAGATTGGCAGTTTGTCTTTATTCAGCTATTCTGACTCGTGTAGCACCACAAAATCACGGCATATCAGGTGCCTGTCTGACTAAATGGGCAATTCGTAACGGCGCGGGGGGATGAGAATCGTAAAACGCGGAGTAGAGCGGATCGGGTGTCAAAGTGCTTGCATTATCGCGATACAATCGTATTAATGCAGAAATCAAGGCTTCCGGTTCCGTTTGTTGCGCTGCAAAAGCATCGGCTTCAAACTCGTGACGGCGAGATGCCCATGCCATGATCGGATTTAAAAAGAAAGTAAACACTGGCATAATTAATATGAACAACATCAATGCAGTATGTGTCGAAGGCGTGCTGACTCCCAAACCCTGATAAAACCATAATTGTTGCATCAACCACCCCAATAATGCCAAATTTGCGAGACTGATAATCGCCACCATCGCAATACGTTTTTGCACATGTCGATGTTTAAAATGACCAATTTCATGCGCCAGCACCGCTTCGACTTCCCGATGGGTTAAACCTTCTAACAAAGTGTCAAAAAAAACAATACGTTTCTGACTGCCCAATCCCGCAAAATAAGCGTTGCCATGCCCACTGCGTTTAGAACCATCCATCACAAAAATGCCTTGACTGGAAAAGCCATTGCGATGTAGCAAATCTTCAATCCGTTGTTTTAATTCAACATCTTCTAACGGTGTGAATTTATTAAATAATGGTGCGATAAATGCCGGATATGCCCATAACATCACTAAACTAAAAGTCATCCAGACTGCCCAAACACTGAGCCACCAATACGCGCCGGCGTGGGTCATCAGCCATAACACGAGCAAAATCATCGGTGGTAGCACCAGTAAAGTGATCAGCCAAGATTTCAGCAAGTCTTTGAAATATAAACCGAGTGTCATCCGATTGAAGCCAAATTTAGTTTCAATCCGAAAAGTTTCGTATAAATTGGTGGGTAAATCGAGGAGATATGAGATAAATGTCATACTGACGACCACCGCCATGCCCGTCCACAGCGGCGACCAGCCTAATAATTGCCAACTTTGGTCTAAATAGTTCAATAAACCGCCGAGTGTCCAAATAAGTAACAAAATCGTTTCGATGGTCAACGTGATTAAACCAAATCTGGTTTTCGCCAAGGTGTATGCCGCGGCTTTTTGATGATCTGATAGCAAGATCATTTCAAAAAATGCTTGAGGTACCGCCGTTCCATAGTGTTGTACGTGATGGATTTGACGCAATTTGAGCCACCATTGCACGCTGACGCTCAAAGCAAGGGCAAAAAGAAAAATAATAGTAAACTCGTTAAACTCGTTCATAATCAATTCAATCAGTTGGATGAGAGAGGTGTTGAGAAAAAATGTTTGCTAAATGTTGCGTATTGGTTTGTAAATGATAATGTTGCATGACAGAATCGCGGGCAGCAATCCCAATTTTGCGACAGAGCGCAGGATCGTCAATGAGTGTTGCAATTGCTTGCGCGAGACCCTCCACATCCGAGGGTGCGACAAGGATACCTTCACCGGGATGAATAAGTTCAGGAATTCCAGTAATATGGGTCGTAACACACGGAATTTGCATTGCCATTGCTTCCATCAAAACCACAGGGACACCTTCGGCAAAACTGGCGAGCACGAACGCGTCCGCTTGACGGTAAAATTGTAAAATCCGATCTTGATTGATCGCACCGGCAAAGGTGATGTAGGGCTGTAAATTGTTTTTTTGCACCGTATTTTCTAAATAGTGGCGATCTGGACCGTCTCCCACAAAATAGACATGTAGCTTGCGTCCTTGCGCGATGAGATGTTCTACCGCTTGTAATAGAACAAATTGCCCCTTGACCGGCACCAAGCGACCGACGCACAAAATTTGAAAAATATGCGGTTGTGGCACGTAGGGCACGGCTTGAGCGAAAACATCGGGATCAACGCCCAGTGGCGAGATTTCAAACTTATTCCAATAAGAAGGCGAGGATAACATCATCAATTGACTACGAGCGAACTGACTGATACAACAAATAAATTTCGCATAAACAATTTTTTGGGGCAGATGGTTTTGATAAACGTCGTAAAATTCGTCAGGTCCATGAATTGTCAAGGAAAATTCAACCGGGAAAATGCGACTGGTGATCATGCCGACCGTTGCCGCTGCCATACCAAAATGAACATGTAGATGATTCATCTGATGTTTTTTCATCCATTGCCCCACCATCACCGCTTCGACAAAATAAAAAAAACTGTACATTATTTTTTTTAAATTGACCCCGCCCAAACGAAATGCGAACCATAATCCAGCAAAATAACGTAATGGATGAGTAAAAATTGTTTGTAAATGGGCAGTTAGCGCGCCAAAAATACCCGCTTGCTTGACATAGAAGGTATTGGACATTTCAGCCCGTTCGGTTTCAGTCAAGTGAGGAACGGGACGATCAATATGATTGACCGAGGCAACATGAATTTCAAAACCGAGATTGCGTAACGCACAGATTTCTCTAAGAATAAATGTATGAGAAATTGCGGGATAACGGCTGACCAGATAGGCAATACGAATGGGTTTCATAGTGTTGTTTGGGAGATAATTTAAGAGGAACGATCCACAATGCCGTTGATTTTTAAATCAATTATTTCGATACTTTCTAAACCATCGGTATCAACTGCTTTGACGGCGATTCGATGGCTACCGGTGCTAAATTGTTGCGTTTGACTTCCTGTTTTGTCAATTAAGATATCTGCTTTAAAACCATCGTTGGCATTGTAATCGAAGTCCCATGCGTAAAATTCGATGTCATTGTCGCTTTCTGCTTTGGCAATCAATTGGATAGTGTGTACACCTTTGTCATTTTTGCTCTGCGAAACGAAACTGACCGTCAACTTGGGTTTTTTAGCAATGGGCACAAGGTCTTCAACTTTGAGCAACTCGATAATAATATTCTCTTTATTGCGCAATCGGGCTACTTCTTCAATCGCGCCCTTGCCAAAACTGAATGCAATCAAAATTCCTATCTTTTTCAATTCGTTGCGTCGGGTTTCAAACAATTCGGGATCAAAACGTTTGCACGCGGATTGAAAGTTGTCAATCACGTTTCTGCCGATATTATCGGAACGTTTGACTTGAATCGGAATATTATCCAATGTTTTGCCGTCCAGTCCTAAATCGTTGCGTTGTTTGGTGTTGCTAATGCCGCCAACTTGTTGAATGATAAAGTTTTCAAATTGGAATGCGTTTTGATAGCGCAAGGTATCGTAATCATATTTATGGAGTTGTACGACAAAGGGAGTTGAGAGTAAATCTTGTTGTTTTTGCAACCGAAATTCAGAAACTTTGATGGCTTGTACGGATTGATCAATTCCGATCCAGTTGCGTTTTAACCGGTCTGCAACGGCAACAGTCGTTCCACCGCCTACAAACGGGTCTAAAATCGTGTCATTTTCGTGACTTGCCATTTTGATAATTCGATCAATTAAGGCTTCTGGTTTTTGGGTCGGATAACCAATGCGTTCTTTAGAATTATTATGTAAAACTCGAATATCACTCCACACATCTTGCAGCGGAACACCTTTCATGTCTTCGGGGTAAACTTTCAAACGCGGCATACCTCCTTGTTTTTTCGTCCAATGAATCTTTCCTTGTGCATCCAACATATCCAACGTTGAGGGCGGATACATCCAATGTCTTCCTTTTGCTGTGACATCAATACCACGCCAAATTTGATTCGTTTCACCAGTTTTCGTCACGCCCGCGCCCGTCAAATCAGACCTTTTGTATCGCCGACCTTGCTCATCAACTGAATCAAAAAATGTTTCTAAATATTCTTTTTCATATTCTTGATACAATTGATTATACAAATGTTTATCTGATTTAGCATAATAAAAAATCGTGTCATGTATCGAACCACAACGATTTGCTGAATTATGTGCAGAATTCCGTTTCCAAATAATTTCGTTACGAAAATTCTGCTCACCAAAAATTTTATTTAAAACAAATATTTTGATTTCAGCGTTGGCGTGCCAATCACAATGCAGAAAAATAGAACCGGTGGATTTTAAAATTCGGTGCATCTGTTCGACGCGCTCTTTTAACCACGCAATATAATGTTCAATCCCGCCAGACCAACGATCTTGAAAACTGCGAATTTCGCCCGCATCGCCCCAAATGACTTCATAATTGCGATTTGAGAAAAATGGTGGATCAAGATAAATTAAATCAACGCGTTCTGATTCGAGACTTTTCAAAATCTCTAAATTGTCACCGAGAATGAGTTTGTTCATAAGATTCATAAAAATGGATTCAATAATGGAACTTCACAATCGCGAAAATCACGAATATTACGCGTAACTACAGTGAGTTGATGAATATATGCTGTCGCTGCAATGAACATATCTGCTTGAGTCCGAACTTGTCCAACACATTCAAATTTTCCGCGCCATCGCCCTGCACATTGAGCAATTTCAGGAGTGATGGGCAGAATTTTTGAATATTTATGTAAAATTGTTTCTAAAGCCAATTGAATCTTTGGTTTAGGTTGACGAGTTAAACCAAAATAAAGTTCTTCAACGGTGATAACGCTGATAAATAAAATTTCTATTTGATTAAACCACTGAATAACACCAGTATTCGGTTGTTGTCGCACTAACTCGCTGATTATATTCGTATCGCATAAATAATTCATAACTTAGAATTCTACCAATCTGTTCTGACGTTCAGGGATTTGCCACTCATAATTTTCTTCAGTGCACAAAGTCCGTAATTCTTCGACAGCAGCTTGCAACGAATTGATTTTAGTCAGAATTGAATGTTCTAAAACCAGTTCATCTTCCAAAAAAGTGACAATGACTGCAACAGGTTTGTTACAACGAACGGATTGATCTAAATGAATCTGACCATCTTGATAAATGCCTCTTAATGCCAACATGAGATGTTCCTATTTTATGGATAATTTTGAAAGCTGCGAATTTCGCCCGCATCGCCCCAAATGACTTCATAGTTGCGATTTGAGAAAAATGGCGGATCAAGATAAATTAAATCAACGCTTTCTGATTCGAGACTTCTCAAAATCTCTAATTGTCACCGAGGATGAGTTTGTTCATCATGATGTCTCGAATAAATCTAAGTATTCTTGATAAATAAAAATCCGATTGCGTTGATAACCTGTTGCTTCACGTAAGATAGACAATTTCATAAAATCAGTCACTAGCGCATTCGCAGCTTTAGGGGTAATTTTGAGTTTATCAGCAACTTGCTGAATTTTAACAATCGGTTGTTCAAGTAGAAACTTGTGAAATTGTTGGGCATTATACAATTTGCGTCCCAAAGTCACTATTTTTTCATTCTCAACCTGTTCTTTGAGTGAAAGGACTTGATGCAATGTATGCGCTGATTTCCCAGCAGATTCTACAATAGCTGTTAAAAAGAAAATTATCCAATGCAGCAAATTATTTTTCTCTCTAACTATCATTAGGTTATCGTAATATAAACTTTTATTACGTTCAAAAAAAGCGGATAGATACAACAACGGTTTATTGATCACGCGATTAGAAACTAAATAGAGCGTAATCAACAATCTACCTAATCTACCATTTCCATCTAAGAACGGATGAATGGTTTCAAATTGATAGTGTGCAATGGCAATCTTAATCAAATGGGGTACATAAAGTGACTCATTATTTAGAAATTTCTCAAGATCGCTCATTAATTCAACTACTTCATGATGAATCGGTGGAATAAAAACTGCGTCTTTGAGTGAAGCTCCACCAATCCAATTTTGGCTATTTCTAAACTCACCGGGCGTTTTAGTCTCCCCACGCACTTGCGTTAGAAGGACAGTATGGGTTTGACGTAATAGTCTATTAGATAAGGGTAAATTGTTAAGTTGTTCAATTGCAAAATTTATTGCATTGACATAATTATTAACTTCTTGCCAATCATCCCGACGTTCTGGTTCAATTTCACGTTTATCTTGCAACGCTTCAGCAATATGGGTTTGTGTTCCCTCAATTCTACTTGATAATACTGCTTCTTTAAGCAAGTGCATTTTGATAAAAATATCCACATTGGGCACAAGATACGCCAACGCGTTCAATTCACCTAACTTTAAAGCAGATTGTTCAAGAAGATGATTTATCTTGGGTTCTGTCCAGTAGAATTCGTGATCAATGAGAGAAGGAGAAAAATATTTGTACTGATAACCGGTCTTCCATTGTCCTGCAATAAAGTCTTTAATATCCATAAGTTAGCTCGTATTTGTTCCGAAAGTAAAATATAGATTTTCTTATTTTACTTTTATGGCGGAAAGTAAAATAAGACTTCTACGGTTCAAAAACTACGAATTTCGCCCGCATCGCCCCAAATGACTTCGTAATTGCGATTTGAGAAAAAAGGCGGATTAAGATAAATGAAATCAACGCTTTCGGATTCGAGACTGTTCAAAATCTCTAAATTGTCACCGAGGATGAGTTGGTTCATAAAAGTAACTCAAATTAAAAATTGCACAATTTAAATATTATTCACTTGATTCCATTGAAATATTTTTGAATTATTTATAACGCTAACTGTATAAATTAATAATTAAATTTGAACCACATAACTTCTAAAAATGTATTTATAATTCTAATAGAATCTGTTCGGGTGTCAGTGTCCTGATGGGGGAGTTTTGGTAGTCCCTAATATTACGACTAATAATAACATTGGCATGACATGCTATCGCAGCAGCACATTGCATTGCGTCCTCAAAATCTTTCAGTGGTAATTCTAGGGCAATCATTAAATCTTGATTAGAAACAGGAACAATCGTTAAGAAGTTGCATAATTCAGTAATAAACTGCTTACGCTGAATTGTTTGTTCACTTTTTCTCGTGATGTAGAAAAAATTAGCAATAGAATGCCATGCGATAAATCCGTCTCTTTTGTTGTTGGCTAAATAATCCAGCAGTTTGCCTGATGCACTACAAAAAGGTTCACGCCCTAATCCAACATCAAGTAAAATATCGCAATCAATAAATATTTTCATAGTTGATAACGTTGTTTTAAGTAATCTAGCCGAGAATCGTCCGGGTTATTGCTGAGTTTAAATTGTCCTTTCCAACGTTCAGAAAATGTCTGTTCCGCCATATTGGCATATCGACCTATTGGTTTATCAGCTAATTCAATGTCATAGCAGTATAAATCTGTGTAATTTTCAGCACCAATGTTGACTTTGGCAAAAAAACGCATTCCCTCTATTCTTTCATCTTGAACAGGAAATATGGAAATGGGTAAGAGGATTTTTTCACTGGCATTCCAACTAGGAATAACGACATAGACCGATTTCTTGTCTTCGCTGATTTCATCTACTCGAACCAGAGAACGCCACGGTTTTCTTTCTGAAGTAAATTTTCCAGCAAATTCATTTTTGCAAATTTCAAATCCTTTGATAATTGAGTCGGGAGTGACTTTATCTGGCTCAAGAATGATAGGAACATGTTGTCTATATTCGCGAATTTCTAAAATATCCGCTTCATAAGAAGAGACTAGCAAGGCAGGAAAAAACAGCAAATACAACTGACTGACCGCCAGAATACCTCTAAAATCCGCATAATTACGTTGAGATAAATGATTGTCAAAGATAGCAGCACTACCACGAGTTTGGGCAGTTTGAATACATGCCTTCAAGGAAATTATCGGTTCATCTTGAACAATAGGAGTTAAATGAGCATCTTCTACTATTTCAGCAAGCGATTCACGCGCATTTGGTTGGTCATCATAAATTCCCACCTGTTCTATTTTTTTCAGTATATAACTATCATGACTCATAATTCACCTCAAGGATAGGTAAAATGATCATCAATTTTGCTCCACCTAATTCTTCAGTTTTAGCAACCGCTTGCACGTATCCCCCCATGTCATGAACGGTATCTCGCACAATCGTTAAACCTAAACCCGTTCCATTTTGTGTCGTGGTTTCACCCGCTAGCCAAATATCATCTACACGAATTCCTTCGATACCAGTGCCATTATCAAGCACCTGAATCTCTATTCCTTTTCCACTTTCTGCTTTAGGATAACTAATGATTTCTGTGCGAATCACGATCATTCGTTGTTTAAGCTGCTTTTTTTCAAACGCTACCAAGCTGTTATTCAATAAATTCACGATGATTGATTCCAAAGCAGCACGACTACCTAGAAAATAAACACGGTTTTCAGTAAATTGAGTATCAATTTGAGTTTCTCTGCCCTGAACGAAAGAGCTAAAAAGCTGAATCGTTTCATTGATGACGGTATGAATTTCAAGTTTAGTATTCCGCCGTTTTTCATGATCAACCAAACTTAGAGCAACACCACTGAGTACCTTCAATGATGAAGTTGATTGTTTGATACGTTGCACTGGTTTTTCGAGCTTTTTTACATAGACCTGTTTTTCTAAAAGTTTATTGCAGCGTTCTTCAATTGTTGTAATGGCTAATGAAATGTTTTTCAATGGATTGCTCTGCGATTCATGTGCAAAGACAGTGGCAGTAATCCCCGTGGTACTTAACGTTCGATACAATTGTAACGCTTTTCTCAATTTATCTTCTTGCGCTTGATAACTACGTTCGCGTTCCTGAGAGGCTTTTTCCACCTGTTTTCTTTGCGTATCGTCAGAAATCGCGTTAATGGCTTCATTTAACGAGCGTTTTGATTCCCCAGCTTCTTGCTCTAAGCGTTCCTTCTCAATTTGGGCTTTTTTATTCTGTTCCTGTTCCCAACGTTTTGCCATCCATTCAAATACATCCGCTGCAAATTGCTTAAATTCGACAAATGCAGTATTTTCAATAAATCCATGCCGATCCGTCGTTTGCTGCAACATCCGTGTCGTGTCCGTAACAAGCAACCGACCGATTAAGTTAGGAGACTTTTTGCTGCCAGTCAACCGTTTTAAGCTGCTGTCTAACCATTTTTCCTGTTTATCCCCATAAGGTAATACACGCAATTGATTATAATAGAGATGCACACCGCTAAATGCTTTTAACCACGTTTTCACCCCTTCTTTTACCGCCGAACGAGTCGAAAAAGTACCACTCTCAAAATCAAACACCCATAGTTCAAAAACTGTATCGGGTATTGTATAAGTCAAAGATTTTGAATGGATTTCTTGCGGCGTTGCAGTGTAAAGTACATTTCCCTTCCAATCTTGAATCTCAATGGAAATATCACCCTGTCGCGCGGTCGCCACCAGATGAAATTCTGCTTCTCGAAAATAACGTTGTTCCACCAGTTGTTCAATTTCTCGAAATTCTGGAATTTTTAAAATTGGTTTAAATCCTAATTCATCTTCCGTAAAAGGATTCGCAAGCAACACGAGAGCACGAGCAAATTTTTGAATTTCTTGGGAAGTAACATGACGAGTGATATTTTCAATGATAATTTCTGTCCCCGCAACCTGAGATTCAACAAAATTTTCCTCAGTGATTTCTAACAATACTTCTTCAACAGAATGCGCGTTATCATAAGCAGTCCAATCAATGACTAAACAATATTGCACCAATGGATTGTTCTGAGAAATCGTTTTCAACGTGGCTTTGGTGCCCAAACGTAATGCCGCTAATCTACCCAGCCCTTTATCACCGACTGGAATTCTACCCAACTCTGTTTTTTGCTCAACCGTTTTTTTAGATTCCCCAAGTAATAACCAATTGTTAATAATACTTTCATTCGTCATGCCCACGCCATCATCTTTAATTGTGATTTTTGAGGGAAACAAGCTAGACTGATTTTCTAATGGACGAGTGGAAATATTATAGAATTCAATGGTGCACTGGCGAGCGTCTGCGTCATACGCATTTTTTACAAGTTCAATCAGTCCCTGAGTGAGATCGGGATTTAATTCTTCACCCAAACGTTTTAAAATATTTGTGGAAAAACGGATGTTTGTTTGATTCATGAAATTCTATCCTGTTATTTTCAAGTGTTGCTCATCATTGCGATTTGAGAAAAAAGGCGGATCAAGATAAATTAAATCAATGCGTTCTGATTCGAGACTTTTCAAAATCTCTCAATTGTTGCTGAGGATGAGTTGGTTCATAAAAATTACCGAGTTTTACCGATAACGGGTGGGAGTCCTTTCCCAATGTTTTCATTACTAATTAGGAGTTACGCAGTTCAAAACGTAACTTAGGCTTAATTCAGTTAGTTAGCGTTTTCGGAGTACAAATTTAAATTTGTACTCCATTTATAAAATCAGTGGGTTAGCATCTCAAGTGCGTAACTCCTACTAATGTTCACGAGTCGCAAAAAACTGCACTTCCGGAAACCGCTCTTGCGTCAATGCCAAATTCACCTTGGTCGGTGCGATATACGTCAGGTTATCGGCAATATCTAACGCTAAGTTATCAAAGGCTTTTTTCTTAAATTCCTCGAATTTTTTCCCATCCGCACATTCCACCCAGCGCGCCGTCGCTACCTGCACTGCTTCAAATCCACATTCGACGTTATATTCATTTTTTAATCGCCAACTTACCACGTCAAATTGTAACGTACCGACTGCCCCTAAAATCAAATCGTTACTGTTCAGCGGACGAAATAATTGGGTTGCCCCTTCTTCGCTCAGTTGCATCAGACCTTTGAGTAACGCCTTCATTCGCAACGGATCGCGCAGTCGCACCCGTCGAAAAATTTCTGGAGCAAAATGTGGAATTCCAGTGAATTTTAAATCTTCGCCTTGGGTGAACGTGTCGCCAATTTGAATCGTGCCGTGATTGTGAATTCCAATAATATCACCCGGATAGGCTTCATCGACATGTTCCCGTTCGCCCGCCATAAACGTAAGCGCATTGGTGAATTGAACATCACGATTCAAACGGACATGACGCGCCTTCATTCCCTTCATATATTGCCCAGAACACACGCGCAAAAAGGCTATCCGATCTCGATGGGCGGGATCCATATTCGCTTGAATTTTAAACACAAATCCAGAAAAATTTGCTTCCCCAGCTTCCACGACGCGCGTCAATGTGGCACGGGACAGCGGCGGCGGGGCGTATTGAATAAAACTGTCCAGCAGAGCTTGCACGCCAAAGTTATTGATTGCTGAACCAAAAAATACCGGCGTTTGTTTGCCCGCGAGAAATGATTTTAAATCAAATGGATGGCTCGCTCCAGAAACCAATTCAATTTGTTCTTGCAATTCTGCATGTTGTGCTGTGCCTAATTGGGCGATTAATTCGGGATCGTGTAAATCTTGGTAGGTTTTGCCTTCGGAAGCAATCGCATTTTTACCGGATTCAAATAAAGTAACGCTTTGTTCTAAAAAGTGATAAATCCCTTTAAATGCTTTTCCCATGCCAATGGGCCACGTAATGGGCGCACATTGAATTTTAAGCACGTTTTCAACTTCATCAAGTAAATCTAAAGGTTCTCGCCCTTCCCGGTCTAACTTATTGATAAAAGTCAGAATCGCGGTATTACGCAGGCGACACACATCAAGCAATTTAATTGTGCGTTCTTCCACCCCCTTGGCAGCGTCAATCACCATCAAGGCAGAATCCACTGCTGTGAGCGTGCGATAGGTATCTTCGGAAAAATCTTCATGTCCCGGCGTGTCAAGCAAGTTGATCATAACGTCGTGATAGGGGAATTGCATCACTGAGGAAGTTACTGAAATTCCACGTTGTTTTTCTAATTCCATCCAATCGGAAGTCGCATGACGAGCGGCTTTTCGTCCTTTCACGCTGCCAGCAAGTTGAATTGCGCCGCCAAACAATAGCAACTTTTCTGTCAAGGTGGTTTTGCCCGCGTCGGGGTGGGATATAATAGCGAAAGTGCGGCGTTTTGCAAGTAAATCAGACATGATAATAGGGCTGTTGAAAAAATGAGTGGTGTATCTTAATCTAAATTGTTCGCCATTGCACGGGATGTTTTGTTATTAATTGAATTATCATTGTGGGAATGAGGGTTTATTTAAATTGCCGGGAAGTCAGATAGTTGAGAATAGTGTTTTGTATGATGAGAAGCAAAACTCCAGTAAATATTTTTAGTTGTAAACTCCGGTTAGCGGTTTTTTTCTGAACTTACTTGGCTAACCGAATGTTTTTAATCTGGTTCCGACAGATGAATGAATTACCATACGAGCCATTTTTTAGAACCACCGAACAGTTTATGCCACCATTGTCGTGGATAGTTGGAGTTGGGTAAAATACGCACTAATATCACAGAAATATTGTCCACGCCTCCGTTAAAATTGGCAGCGTCCACCAGTTCCCGCGCCACTTGCTCCAAATCGTCACGCGAATTTTTGATAATTTGTGCCATTTCTTCATTTCGCAACATATCGCTTAAACCATCCGAACAAAATAAATAAATATCTTCAGCCAAGGTAAACTGTTCTTGCACATCAACTATTACATCGGCGGCAACACCCAAGGCACGGGTTAATAAATGGCGTTGCGGTGCGGTGCGGGCTTCTTCTTCGGTGTATAAACCGCAATCAATTAATTCTTGAACAATTGAATGATCTTTGGTTAATAATTTGAATTCATCGCCGCGCAACCGATACAATCGAGAGTCGCCAATATGGACAATGCTGATAAAATCTTGTTCAAAAATAGCGGTCACAACCGTCGTACCCATGCCATGCCGACTGATATTGGCTTCACTTTCTTGAAAAATCACTTGATTGGCTTTAATTACTGCTTGCTCAAGTAAAATGCTAACTCGATGTAGCCCATTATTTTTATTTTTAATTAATGGATGATGATCTATTTTTTTACGAGGTTGCCACATGTCTTGCATGACCGTATCGACCGCGATGCGACTTGCCACTTCACCCGCCTGACAACCGCCCATCCCGTCTGCCAATACCACCAAGCCTAAATTTGAATCACCGGCAAGGGCATCTTCATTCAGTTCACGCACCAGACCTTTATCGGTGCAATGATAAATTTCGATAGCATCAGATTTCATCTTGACAATCTCGTAAGGCTTGGGCAAACTCAACACCCTGTTGAAAACGTTCTCTGGGGTCTTTTTCCAAAGCCCGTTCCATAGTTTGTTTAAGGCGGGGTGAAATCTCATAACGTATTCTCAGAATATCAAGCGGCGGTTCATGCGTGATTTTATACATCAGATTTGCCATCGAATTACCTTGAAATGGCAACTGTCCTGTCAGTAATTGAAATAATGTCACACCCAAAGAAAACAAATCGGAACATCCCGTTGGCAACTTTCCAGCAAATTGTTCGGGCGACATGTAGGGTGGTGTACCTAAAATCACTCCGGTCTTGGTTTTATTGGCATCCGTGATGTACGCAATCCCAAAATCTGTTATTTTAATTTGTTCCGTAGCAGGATTATACATAATATTTGCTGGCTTGATATCGCGATGAACAACACCTTGTTTCTGTGCATAATCGAGAGCTTCAGCAACCCGGATGCCAATGGATAATACGGTTGCAATGGGTAATAAATTATCCGGTTTGGTGTAAGGAGCAAGATTCCCGCCTTTGAAAAATTCCATTGCAATATATGCCAAATCATACTGTTCTCCTGCGTCATAAGTGGTAATAATATCAGGATGTTGTAACCGCCCTGCGGCATTGGCTTCTCGAAAAAATCGCGCAGTCGCCTCTGCCAATCCTTCCAATTCAAACTCATGAGACAATGCTAGGGTTTTAATCGCCACTAACCGATCTAATTTGCTATCCTTGCCCAAATACACAATTCCCATCGCGCCCTTGCCCAATTGCCGTTCAATTTGATAACGTCCCAAATACGGCTTTTCCGCGCTGCCATCCAGTAACCAATCGCCAAGACTTTGTGCTGATGGAGATTTTTTCAACGTGCGTAACCGTTCCAACCGCTGTTCGACATCTCGGAACGATTGCTGCGCTAAAATGTAACGATATACCATCGCCGCACCGGCATAATTGCATTTTAATTCATAATCTAACGAAAGATTGTAAAGCAGGGTCAAAATCGTAGGATTGGGGGGACACAGCCGAAATTTTTCAAATGCCATGTCCAATTGTCCTTGTCCCTGAAACGCCAATCCTAACAAACGGTTACTTTCGACCGCGCTTGGACGAGAATGAAAAATTGTTTGATACGCCAGAATCTTTCGTTTGAATAATAAACTCAAATGTGTCAATAAAATAAGCAACATAAGCAACAATTCTGCCATTAAATAGCGAGAGTGCATCAAATTCAGTGAAAGTAACCATAAACTCAATAATAACGCGCCACTGCTCAACCATGCGAGATGAAATGATAATTGAGGCAAAATCCAGCTAACATGCGCTAATATCAAGAGAAATAAAATCATTTGTACTGTCCACAACCACCAAGGTGTGATAAAAAAATCGTGTTGTAATAAACTTGCAACGGTGAATGCTGTCAGCATCAAGGACGGATCATCGTGCATTCCCAACAAAACCACTTTATTTTGATAACGTTCGGGAGCGATTCGGTGCGTCATCACTTCGGCAAAAGAATCAACGCGCACTTGTTTGGGATGAAACAACGGCACAATGCTGAAATCTTCATCCACCTTAATTATTTTATGACCGATTTGTAGCCCCTTGTTGGGTAAAAATTGGAGTGACGCACTTTCCAACCCCCATTGTTTCATGACCAAGAGGAGCGCGACAGTCGCAGACAGATGTTTTCCGGTGTTGGTCAGCAACGGTACACGATACGAATGAATGGGTTGCGGCAATGTTCCCACTGCCCCCGCATTTTCTACAAATTTGGGCAGCGGCGCAACGACGTGAGTTACCGGTAATGATACTGCAAAATTATGGATAGCAAAACTGTGATTCGACAAAAAATTCGGTAAATCTTGCGATTCATCAACTTGCGCGGACGTAAAACTCGGTGCGATAAGGATAACATTAGCAGATTTTTTCAAACTTTGCGCGAATTGTAAATCTCCTTCCACATCATTCATCGCTGCTTGTAACCGATCAATGATACTGGTCAATTCTTGCGCTAACGTATTGGATAGATTGAGTGAATTGTAAAATTTGTGTAATTGGCTCAGTACCGCTTGCCCTGTCGCCGTTTTGGCACGCACTTGATTGGCAGTATCAATTAATTTGTCTAATTGGGCAATTTGCGCGGGTGCAGTGCGATAAAGTGGCGAATTTAAGCAAAACGTCATTAATTCATCAATCGTTGCCGGAGTCATGACAACTTCGGATTGGGTTAAATTCATTAAAATTCCCAATGCCTGCGTCTGTGGGGCAAGTAAATCAAGCCATTGAGATAACCGTGCGTAAGATCGGCATTGTTCACCCCATTGTGCCTTGCTCGCTTCGTCAATTGCAATGACCACAACTTCAGGTGCCGTAATTTTTGGAGATAACATTGTCATATTCCAAACGGAAACCCTCTGTTGCACAGGTTGCAAGAATGGGAAGAGTAATAACAAAATCAGAGCAATACTCACGCCGATAAACCAATCCCGTTCCCAAACAATTGCACGTAATTTAAAAAATAGAGGATACATAAATGCCGATGGTGAGAGAATTTTTCACGAGAAATGAAATTAATGTGAAATTAAGCAGAATGTATGCCAAAACTGAGATTACCTTCGCGACAACGACAGCTATTTATAATTAATTGATTTTAAATTATATTATCTAAAAGCATTTCTCTTTCACAATTCTGACTTGACAAGCCCGCGCGAACGTAGCACCATTAAATTCATAGTTAGGCTACTCACAGCGAGGTTTTATGGACATTCATCCCTATCTCAAGCTGACTGTTGAAAAAAACGCATCCGATGTCTATTTCAGCGTTGGTTCACCCGTGCGAGTGAAATTAGAAGGCAAGGTGATGATCGTAGGAAAAACAGTGCTCACGGCAGAAATGGCGGAAGCTGCGGCACAAAGCATCATGGATAAAGTGCAATGGGCAACGTTTCAAAGAAGTTTGGAAATTGATTTCGCTATTGCGATTACTGAGCCCGCCGCTCGGTTTCGAGTCAATGTATTTCGGCAACAAGGTTTAGTGTCGATGGTGTTGCGTAACATTAAATCGAAGATTCTGAGTATTGACGAATTGCACTTGCCGGAGATTTTGAAGGAATTAATCATGCCCAAACGTGGTTTACTCTTGATGTGTGGCGCAACCAATTCAGGAAAATCAACGACATTGGCGGCAATGATTGATTATCGCAATACCCACACCGCAGGACATATTTTGACCATTGAAGACCCCATTGAATTTGTACATTCGCATAAAAAATCTTTGGTGAATCAACGAGAATTAACGGTCGATACCCATTCTTACGCCAAAGCGTTAAAAAGCAGTTTGCGTGAATCGCCCGATGTCATTTTAATTGGGGAAATTCGGGATCAGGAAACGATGGATGCCGCACTGGGATTGTCAAATACGGGACACTTGGCAATTTCCACATTACATGCCAACAATGCCTATCAAGCGATGCAACGAGTGATCAACATATTTCCACAAGTACAGCATAAACAGTTATTTATGGATTTAGCCATGAACCTGATCGCGGTGATTTCGCAACGGTTATGTATTGGTTTGAATAACAAACGCGTTGCGGCGGTGGAAGTGATGATTAAAAATCCACATATTGCCGATCTCATTTTGAACGGGCGGATTGATGAACTGCGAGAAGCGATGGAAAACAGCGGCACCAATGGGATGCAAACCTTTGATATGGCTCTACATGAACTGTATCGACAGGGGCGAATCACGTTGGAAGAAGCATTGATCAGTGCTGATTCACGCACCAATTTGGAGGCAAAAATTAATTTCAGTTAAAAATTCAAACCTGTCAGGTTTCAGAAACTTGACAGGTTTAAAATAACCTAGTTGGCAGATTTTATTGACAAGATTTTTCTGCAAAATCAATATTATCAACAAGTTCTAAATTTTCCTTGAGATCGGCAACCGTGATTTCAAATGCCCCCGCTTCTGCCAATTTTTGATTTTTTGGCGTGATAAAGGCGAAATCTTCTGGAAGCAGGGTAAAAATCACTTTTTTCGTCTCATTCGGCTGTAATTCAATCTTGGTAAAACGGCGTAATCGCTTGACGGACGGCGCGAGACTGGCAAAAATATCGCCACTGTATAATTGCACCACTTCCTTTCCTGCACGATTGCCCGTATTGGTGACATCCACAGAAACCGTCAATGTATCGCCCGCCCGCAATTGTTTTTTATCCAGCGTCAAATTTTGATACGCAAACGTGGTGTAACTTAATCCGAAACCGAAGGGATATTGTACCTCAAACGCATAATTTTCCGAATATTTATGATCGTAGTGCAGCAACATATTCGCCGCGATTGGATAGGTGAATGGCAGTTTACCCGATGGATTGACCTCGCCAAAAATCATGTTAGTGATCGCCAAACCACCTTCATTGCTCGGTAAATAAGCCATCACTACCGCTTGCATCTGGGATTCAAACGCACTGATAATCTTGGGTCTGCCTTCCGTGAGCACCAAAATCACAGGCTTACCCGTTGCTGCCAGTTGTCGCGCCAATTGCACTTGTCCTTCCGACGCATTCAAATCGCGCACATTGCCAAAATTCTCTGCATAAGACGATTCTCCCAAACAGAGTACAATATAATCGACTTCTTGAGCCGCGGCAATGGCTTGAGTGATATTTTCTGGGGTGCTGTCAAATGCACTTTCCACAAAACGCACGTTTTCTGCCCCCATTTTTTGCACCATTGCTTCTAAAATCGTGTGTTTATACCCGCCATGAGAATCAATGTCATGACCTTGCCAAGTATAAGTCCACCCACCATTGAGCGAGCGCATCGAATTGGCGGCAAATCCGGTAATTAACACTTTTGCGGTCTTGGGCAGGGGCAACAGGTTATTTTCATTTTTTAGCAAAGTTATCGACTCTTCAGCCGCATGTTGACTGACTTGACGGAATGCTTCAGAAGCAAATTTCGGATAATTATCTGCTGGATACAACGGTTGTTCAAATAAACCGAGTTCAAATTTTAATTTCAAAATGCGGCGCACGGATTCATCAATTCGTTGCGTTGAAACTCGTTTTTCTTTCGCTAATTCAATGAGAAGCTCAGAAAACATGACATCAAACGGTACCATGCTCATGTCAACGCCGGCATCTATCGCCAATTTCACCGCTTCTTTGTCATTGGCAGCAACGTGATGATGAAAGAAAACCTCGCGTATCGCTTCCCAATCAGAAACAATCAAACCTTTAAATTTCAATTCTTTGCGTAAAATTTCTTGAACCGCATAAATATTGGCATGGGCAGGTATCCCATTGATTTCAGACAGATTTAACATCACTGCTTTGACACCGGCGCGCACGGCATCGGCAAACGGAGGAAGAAAATATTCTCGGAGATAATGTTCGGGAATCCACGCACTGCTGCGATCAATCCCACTGAGCGGCATGGTGTAACCGATAAAATGTTTCGCAGTCGCAGCAACTTTGTATTTATCTGCCACAGTGTCGCCTTGATAGCCCTTGAGCATCGCTTTTCCTAATTCTTTGACCAAGTAGTTATCTTCACCAAATGTTTCATAAAATCTTGAATGTAAAGGACTTCGGGCGACATCAACACTGGGGGAGAAGTTCCAAGGAATGTTGATCGCGCGAGTTTCGTAAGCAACGATTTCTGCAACTTTTTCGACCAAAGAAGGATTCCAAGTCGCCGCTAAACCGATTTGATGGGGAAACAGGGTAGAATGATAAGTATAGTTGGTGCCATGCACTGCGTCGATGCCATATAACACGGGGATTTTTAAGCGAGTTTGGGTCGTTGCCACCTGTTGCACGCGGGCGATAATTTGTTGCCAATTGTCTCGTTCAAACGCGTGATTTCCGGCATTGAAGATGGAACCGACATGATTTTTCACGATGACATTTTGTAATCTTTCTTCATCAATTTCATGTGGTTCTGAGACATCGTAGGGAAGAATACCTTTGGAAATAACGTTGAGCGTGAGTTGCGTCATCTGCCCGACTTTTTCTTCTAACGTCATTTGTTTGAGCAGTTTTTCAACTTTTTGGTCGATTTCTGAAGTTTTTGGGTCAGATTGCGTGTGACATCCGAGCGTGAGCGCGATGTAAAATAGCAGAACAAGTTTTCTAAGCATGAGATTCGGTTGTGTGGTCAGTGCAGTGTGGGCGGACATTATAACGAATTCGCTCGTTACCAAGTGCACGATTTGTCTGAACCTTAATTCGCTTAATTGACCTAATTAACATAATCAAAACGATAATGATGAAAATGAGGGTTCAGACAGAGAAAAAAGCACATCTGTTTGTTAGATTAACCAATTTTCCAGTTTCAAATGTTGAATCCGAGAGAATTCTTTCACGTTATTGCTGACTAATATCATATCATGGGTAAGTGCAATGCCTGCAATTTGTAAATCATAAGAACCAATCGGTTGCCCTATTTTTTCAAGTTGATACCGAATATGTGCTGTTGTAATGGCTGTCTGCCAATTGAAATCAATCACCTCGAATTGTTCACAAAAACGATTGAGATTACTCCTATTTTTCTCGCCCTGCTGACTTTTTTCTGCGCCGTAAAGTAACTCATACACAGTAATTGATGAGATAAAGATGTCTTCTATCGGATGTTGTTCAAAACGCTGTTGCACGCCTGAGTAACTTTTTTTAATCAAATAGATACAAATATTGGTATCTAGCAAATAATTCATTAAAAAGTTTCTCGTGTTTGTATGGCGGGTTGTTTTCGACCGTCTGCCATAAAATCTTCAGAAAACTGCTGAGTGATTTGGAAAACGGTTTGCCAATTGCGTTGAGCCGTTGTTACTTTGCGTTGTTTCAGAAGTTGAATGAAATGCAATATTTCAACTTGTTGTGCCAGAGGTAGCGATTGAGTTTCTTGATAAATTTGGGTCAGGGGATTCATTTTGTTTAATTTCCGTGGGTTTGGCACGTCTGAAATGGTTTGAATCAAATTGTAGCATATAGAACCGATTTGACATCTTTAAGCCATGTAGATTAAGCTGTTTCTAT
>DYNO01000200.1 GCA_020721025.1 Thiomargarita sp.
GGGTTATAGACCTGTTTCACTTGGTATTAAAGATTTCAAATCGGTTCTATATTGACAGGGGTTTGCTCCTGCATGATACGCCTTGCTTGAGAAAGATCAAGCATTTCTAAAATGCTTTCTCCGTCATCAAATTGCTGGTCAAATTCACTTGCTTTCATACAGTATTATCTGCCACATTTCTGCTAACAATCGCTCACGAAGGATATCAAGCGTGATTATATCGATACAAAAGAGGTTTTTCAACTGAGTCATGTAGGGTGGCTAACAGGTCTGTCGTTGCTTACCAAACTTCATTGTGATGAAATGGTGGACGAAACAAAAACATGTTTTACCGCTCTACATGACTAAGCAGATGATTAAAAATTATTCACCGATCCAGCAAGTAAGCGTTACAACCCCGCCTGCTTCATAACTTCGTCGGCAAAATTTTCGACCTTTTTTTCAATCCCTTCTCCCACTTCAAAGCGTTCAAAGCGGATGACTTTGGCATTGGCGGCTTGTAATAATTTGCCGATGGTTTGATCAGGGTCTTTGACGAAAGGTTGACCGACTAAAGCAACTTCATCGAGGAATTTCTTTAACCGACCTTCAACCATTTTTTCAACGATATTCGCAGGTTTGCCACTTTCGGCAGCTTGCGCGGTGTAAATTTCTTTTTCCTTTGCAACCAGTTCCGCAGGCACTTGATCGGGGGAAATGCAAATCGGACGGCTGGCAGCGATGTGCATGGCAACATCTTTTGCCAATCCAACCGAACCCCCTTCCATTTCAACCACGATACCAATGCGAGTGCCGTGCAAGTAAACGCCTAAGTTGTTGGCAGTTTCTAGCAGGGTGAAACGACGCACATTGATGTTTTCACCGATTTTTGCGATCAAATCTTTACGCACGTCTTCCACCGTTTTGGTGGCACCGGTGTATTGCGAGGCTAATAAACCGTCTAAATCCGCGGGACGTTGTTGCAGTGCCGTCGCGACGACTCCTTTGCAAAAACCAATGAAATCATCGCCATTGGATACGAAATCGGTTTCACAATTGACTTCGACCATCGCAACGCGATTGCTTTCTTGCTGTACAATAATTAAACCTTCGGCGGCAATGCGACCGGATTTTTTATCGGCTTTGGCTTGACCGGCTTTACGCATGGCTTCGATGGCGGCTTCGATATCACCGTTGTTTTCGACGAGGGCTTTTTTACATTCCATCATGCCCGCGCCACTCCGTTCACGCAGCTCTTTTACCAATGCTGCTGTAATTTCCATAATCTGATAACCTCTGAGAAAATTGATTAACGATGGTTGAATAAGTTGGGAATTAGGCTTGCGGTGCTGTGGCTTCGGTCGGCGCGCCGGATTCAGCGGAATCTCCCTTCACTTCCACATATTCACCCATGCTGGCAGTTGGTTCAATCATCGCGGCTTGTTTGGCATCAAGGATCGCTTCAGCAATGCCTTTACCATACAAACTGATAGCACGAATTGCGTCATCGTTGCCGGGAATGATGTAATCAATGCCCAAGGGACTGTTATTGGTGTCAACAATGCCAATGATGGGGATGCCTAATTTACGGGCTTCACTTACTGCGATGCGTTCATGTCCCACATCGACCACAAACAGCGCGTCAGGTAAACCGGGCATGTTTTTAATCCCGCCAATGCTGCGTTCCAATTTTTCGACTTGGCGGGTCATCATCAACACTTCTTTCTTGGTCAAACGGGTGGCGGTACCGTCTTCAACCATCGCTTCTAATTCTTTTAACCGCTTGATGGAGGACTTGACAGTTTTATAATTGGTGAGCATACCGCCCAACCAACGCCGATTCACATAGGGCATTCCACAACGAATTGCCGCTTCTTTGACCGCTTCTTGCGCCGCACGCTTGGTGCCCACAAATAGCACTGTTCCCTTTTTCGCAGTAAGTTTACCCACGAAGTTGACCGCGTCGTTGTACATCGGCAGGGTTTTTTCTAAGTTGATGATGTGAATCTTGTTACGTTCACCAAAGATGTACGGTGCCATCTGAGGATTCCAATAACGGGTTTGGTGACCAAAGTGTACGCCCGCTTCAAGCATTTGGCGCATGGAAATCGTTGACATGAAAAAACTCCAAAATATATAAGGTTGGGTTATGCCGCCATACATCCCATACATTGACTTTTGGTTAGAAAGCACCCGATGTATGTGACGATGTATGTGTGATGGTATAATTAGAATGACTGCTTTACGAAATAATAAAACAACTGTCATTTATACCATAAAAAGCATATCGATACAACATGACAAATATTAGAATTTTTGCAATTTGGGGAATCGCATGAAGTCTCTCGGCATTCAAACATTGTTCAGACCACAAGTGAAACAAGAACATAAAGCCAAACCGATCACCATCAAGACCCCGGAAGAGGTTGAGAAAATGCGTATCGCGTGTCAACTTGCCGCGGATGTGTTGGTGATGATTGAACCGTATGTGAAAGAGGGCGTGAGCACCCAAGAATTAGACAAAATTTGTCACGATTACATGGTGAACGTGCAACAAGTGATTCCTGCGCCATTGAATTATAAAGGTTTTCCCAAATCGATCTGTACTTCGGTTAATCATCAAGTGTGTCATGGCATTCCCTCAAACAAACCGTTGAAAAATGGAGATATTATCAACATCGACATCACAGTGATTAAAAATGGTTTTCATGGCGATACCAGTAAAATGTTTATCGTGGGAGAAACCAATTTGCCAGCGCGACAATTGGTGGCTGTCACCTATCAATGTTTACGCTTAGGAATTGCACAAGTGAGACCGGGCAATTTTTTGGGTGATGTCGGATATGCGATTCAGAAATTTGCGGAAAATCAAGGCTATTCCGTCGTGCAAGAATATTGCGGACATGGCATTGGGCGCGATTTTCATGAAGAACCGCAAGTGATGCACTACGGCAAGCCCAAAACAGGGGTATTGTTGCGTCCGGGCATGACTTTTACCATTGAACCGATGATTAATGCTGGGAAACGTTACGTGAAAAGATTGCCAGACGATTGGACGGTGGTGACGAAGGATCGCAGTTTGTCGGCGCAATGGGAACATACCGTGCTAGTGACGGATACCGGCGTGGAAGTGTTGACCAAGCGTGCGGAAGAAACTGATTTTGTTTAAATTAAATTATATTGAATTAATTCGTGAGCAATGGCTGAAAATAGCATGTTAAAATAAATAATTCAACTCCTGCCCGCCTTGCCACAGTAAGCGAATGGGTTGACAACGCGTTGATTAACCGTTAGTATGATTAGATAATTGTATTTAAATCATGTGAAGTCGCAACTCTTTCAACCAAACTACTGTGATTTGGTACTGTCCATTAGATATTGTTCATAACCCAACTGGCGACCTATTGAACAACATATTGATTTTATTGTGATTGGTTTTTTTACTTGGTTTTAAGGTCTATCGCGTAGACTTATTGATTTAAAATATTTTACTGAGTTACAGATAGCAACTTGAGCTAATTAACTAAAGTATCGCCATCATCGCTTATGCACACGCTGTTAGAACGTCAATTACGCAAGGCAGGTTTTACTCCTGACACTTTGCCCACAGATTTAGCCACATGGAAAGCGTTTCTCAATCGCGTGGAACTTTTCTATCATAACGCTGAACGCGACCGTAAATTATACGAAATCAATGGAGTTTTATCTGCCTCAACACTTCCTCCGACGCAGATTATTCTACAACCCAGTCATTCTCCAGTCATTTTGAGTGTGGAACTACAACATATCATGGCAGCCATGCACGATGGGTTATGCGCGTTTGATTTGGAAGGCACGTTGATTTTTTGTAATGCCGCTGCGGAACGTTATTTTGGCGCACCTTTTTCAGTGTTACAACCACAGGGAAGTGCGTTGTTAGACCGTTTTACCTTGCATAATAAAATTACAGCACAAACAATTTTTACCCGCGATGAATTGACCGATTATCTTTCAAATGGGCACTCATTTCACGACAGCAACGCAACGCTCAAACAAGGGGGGCAGTTGTTGCCAGTGGCATGTGAATTTAATCCGCTCAAATTTGATGAAAAAGTGGTGGGATTTGTCTTATTATTCATTGATATCAGTGAAATTAAAAGCATTGAGGCAGATTTAATCGCGGCAAAAGAAAATGCAGAAAAAGCCAGCAGTGCCAAATCACAATTTTTGTCCAGCATGAGCCATGAATTACGCACCCCTATGAATGCAATTTTGGGTTATGGAGAACTGCTGAAAGACGATTTGGCTGAATCTCCTGAGCGTTTTGATGAAGATTTTATTGCCGATTTGCAGCAATATGTCGCAAATATTTTGCAAGCGGGTTGGCATCTGTTGGAATTGATTAATAAAGTTTTAGACCTGACGCGTATCGAAGCCGGCAAGTTGGAAGTGACGATTGAAAAAGTTGAATTGATTGATTTGATTAAAGAATGTTGTAGCTTGATCCTGCCCTTGTCAGAAAAGCGAGAAATTACCATCGTCAACGAAATGGAAACCTCGCCCCCCCAATATGCGTTAGCTGACCGCGCCCGGTTGAAACAAGTGTTGATTAATTTACTCTCCAACGCAGTAAAATATAATCGTGAAAAAGGCAAAATATTCGTGCGTCTGGTGCAAACGATGCCAGAAACATTACAATTGGAAGTGCAAGATACCGGAATTGGATTAAACGCGGAGCAAAAAGAAAATGTATTTGAACCATTTACCCGTTTTAGCGGTTTAAATCTGGTCGAAGGTACCGGCATTGGTTTAACCATCACCAAGCGTTTGCTGGAAATTATGGATGGCAAAATTGGGGTGGAAAGCGAATTGGGCGTGGGCAGTACCTTTTCCGTCAGTTTACCCACCGGCGAAACGATTGATACGCCACTGGATATGTCCGCCGGCAAGCACAAATACACCTTGCTTTACGTTGAAGACAGTCGCACCAATGTCAGCCTCGTGACACAAATTCTCAAGGCGCGTTCCGAAGTGGCTCTCATGTCAGCACACACCGGCGAAATGGGGCTGGAACTGGCACATTTACACCATCCCGATGCGATTTTACTCGACATCAATTTGCCCGGTATGGATGGATTTGAAGTGCTGAAACAATTGCGTTTGGCGGAAGATACTCGCCTGATTCCCGTGCTTGCGTTGACCGCGATGGACAATGCCAACAATTTAGCGCGCGGCAAAGAAGCCGGATTTTTAGATTACATCGTCAAACCACTCGATATCAAACAATTTTTGAAAACGATAGATAAAGTTTTTTTACTTCAATCTCCCTCATCTTTATGATAAAAACACTCTATTTAGTTGAAATCATTAAACATCATCAAAATAACATGCCCATATCTAGCGAGTCTCGCTGTTTTTATGCTATAGTGTCCCTAAAATCGTTTATAGATTTGTCGATTGACAACAACTATGCTCCAGATTCAGAAACTTCACTTTAAAATTGCAAGACAACGTGCCGCAATTGCT
>DYNO01000038.1 GCA_020721025.1 Thiomargarita sp.
GAGATGAAACTTCACTGTACCAAGGGAATTTCACTCGTAGCACTTTGATGTAATATTGATATGCCGCAGCTTTAGACCACTTATTAACCAATTGACCAGATTCATCTTTTTGGCTAAAGTAGTCTAAAATCTGATTGTAGCAGTGTCTTCTATGTCCGCACGCTTTGTTGAGATAATCTTTCTGTTCAGGCGTGGGACGTAGTTCTATTTTGTGCGCGAGTAACATGTCTGTTTCATAATAAAACAGAATAAATCATAGTAAAATGAGTGATAGTTGTCAACCTGCCCATTCCCAGAATTAGGGCGGGTAAACGATAAACTTGTTTTACCCACCCTACATGACTTGTTTACTGCCGAGTTATCCGATAGATTCCACGGTTTTTACCACATTTTCCACTGTCATGCCAAAATATTGCATCAATTGGTCGCCGGGGGCAGATTCGCCAAAACGATCAATCCCGATCACTTTTCCTTTGCAACCCGCGTATTTATACCAACCGCTGGTGACTCCTGCTTCGATGACGACCCGCGCTGCAACATTTGAAGGAAGTACAGATTCACGATAACTTTCTTCTTGTGCCTCAAATACATCCACTGCTGGCATCGACACCACCCGCACTTTTTTACTTGTCAATTGGGCAGCCGCATTCACGGCTAATTCTACTTCTGAACCCGTTGCAATTAAAATGACATCCGGCGTACCTTCACAGTCTTTTAACACATAACCCCCCCGATAAATTGCTGTAATTTGGGCTTCAGTACGCGGTTGATGTGCCAAATTTTGCCGAGAGAAAATCAAACTGCTGGGCCCATTGCGCCGTTCAATCGCAAATTTCCATGCTACGGCAGATTCGACAGCATCGCAGGGTCGCCACACTGACATGTTAGGAATTAAGCGCAAACTGGCTGTTTGTTCAACGGGTTGATGGGTGGGCCCGTCTTCGCCCAATCCGATAGAATCATGGGTGAATACGAAAATGGATTGTACTTTCATCAATGCTGCCATCCGTAAGGCGTTGCGAGCATATTCTGAAAACATCAAAAACGTTGCACCGTAGGGAATCAAGCCACCGTGTAATGAAATGCCGTTCATGATGGCGGACATGCCAAATTCACGCACACCGTAAAAAACATAATTGCCGGCGGGATCGTCTTGAATGCCTTTGCAACCAGACCACAAGGTTAAATTTGACCCAGCTAAATCGGCAGAACCGCCCAATAATTCAGGTAACAGGGGCCCATAACCGTTTAACGCATTTTGTGAGGCTTTGCGAGAAGCGATTTTTTCTGTTTTGGCATTGACGGCTGCAACATATGCAGTTGATTTTTCTTGCCAATCCGCCGGTAACTCCCCTTTAATCACCCGACGTTCCAATTCACTTGCCAACGCGGGATGTTCTTTTTGGTAATCGGCGAAGGTGGCAGTCCAAGCTTGTTCGGCTTGCGCGCCCTTGGTTTTGGCATCCCATGCAGCATAAATTTCGCTAGGAATTTCAAACGGGGCGTGTGTCCAACCAAGATTTTCACGAGTCAATGCAATTTCTTTATCGCCCAATGCTGCGCCATGACATTCTTCTTTGCCCTGTTTATTTGGCGAACCGAAGCCAATAATCGTTTGGCAACAAATTAACGATGGTTTATCAGTGGTAGCCCGTGCTTGTTCAATGGCTTGCTTGATGGCTTCAGAATTGTGTCCATCCACTTTAGGCACCACATGCCAACCGTAGGCTTCAAAGCGTTTCGGCGTATCATCGGCAAACCAACCATGCACTTCACCGTCGATGGAAATGCCGTTATCATCATAAAAAGCAATCAATTTGCCCAATTTCAACTTACCCGCCAGCGAACATGCTTCGTGGGAAATCCCTTCCATCATGCAACCATCGCCTAAAAACACGTAGGTATGATGATCGAATAAAGTGTAATTGGGACGATTAAATTGTGCCGCTAAGGTTTTTTCAGCAATTGCCATCCCGACTGCATTGGTAATACCTTGTCCCAATGGGCCCGTTGTGGTTTCCACCCCCGGCGTATAGCCATATTCTGGATGCCCCGGAGTTTTTGAATGTAACTGACGGAATTTTTTCAATTCTTCAATTGGTAAATCGTAACCCGACAAATGTAATAAGGAATAAATCAACATTGAACCATGACCATTTGACAACATAAAACGATCTCGATTACACCATTTCGGGTTGCTCGGATTATGTTGTAAGTAGTCATTCCACAACACTTCGGCAATATCCGCCATGCCCATCGGCGCGCCGGGATGCCCAGAATTGGCTTTTTGTACCGCATCCATACTCAGTGCGCGTACTGCGTTGGCAATTTCTCTACGTGTTGGCATAGTTTTCCTCCTTCTAGGGGTTAAAAATGTAGTTGAAATGTGACGTGGCATGTCATGAACGTAATTGTACCGATAGCCACGTCAGTATGCAAAAAAGAAGAGTCGATTGCTGAATTATTTTAGATTTTCCATAAGACGATACAGATTTTTTAATTGATGACGAGCGGTGAAGTTGATTGTTGAAAGGGAAACGATGGAATTGGTTAACAGGAGTTTAGTCGATAATAATTCATGGAGCTAAACAGAATATCTAATAAAATCATGATAATACATTCCAATTCTCAGTAAAAACGATGGGAGTCGTACCACCTCCCAGAATTTTCCCTTTACCGATTCAAGCCTGATGCCCATAGGATCGCCTGATTTGGTCATTCCAACGGTTAATCCGACTTGGCAGGCACGGCTTCGCCCTTACATTTGACACTGAAAACTGTTTCATCTTCAAGCCGCAACGCGGTCAATGCCCCTCCCCACAAACAACCACTATCTAACGCATAAATACCTGATTCTGCATGATATCCCAAAGTTGACCAATGCCCAAAAATGATACGCATACCTTGACTGCAACGAGTCGGATGCTGAAACCACGGCACTTCTTCACCTTTATTTTTATCGGGCGAACCTTTTTTATCGAGTGCCAACTTACCGTTTAAATCACAATAACGTAACCGAGTAAAACAATTGGTGATGAAACGTAATCGTCCCCAACTTGATAATTTATTTGACCATTCTTTCGGTTTATCTCCATACATTTTTCCCAAGTACGCATTAAAATTTTCACTACGCAACGCGGCTTCCACCTCATGCGCGCATTGATTCGCCAAGGAAAAATCCCATTGTGGAGCTAACCCCGCGTGAACCATCGTAAAATTTAATTGTGCATCATGGTGCAAAAATGGACGATGCCGTAACCACGTTAATAATTCTTGACAATCAGCGGCGTGCAAAATATCGGTAATAGTGTCTTCGTCGGGATCGTGATATTTGGTGTAGCCTTCGGCAACGGCAAGTAGATGTAAATCGTGATTGCCTAACACGGTAATGGCATGATCACCCAATTGTTTAAAAAATCGTAATACTTCCAACGAGTTCGGTCCACGATTCACCAAATCCCCAGTACACCATAAATAATCAGTTTGCGGGTTAAATTGGATCAATTCAAGCAATTGTTGCAACTCAGTGAAGCATCCTTGAATATCTCCAACGGCATACGTTGACATGGAAAAAATCCTTTTAATTGAATTAATTAAGTAACATGCAAGTGATGGGATAATCTCAATCGGTCATTCATACTTTGGCGTTACGCATTGACCCAAATAGTTATCAGGAAAACAGCAAGTTATGATGATTGTTGTTGATAGATAACATCCTGTTTTCAAAATATATTTTTATGTCAATAAGCAACTGCGTGTTAATCAAGATGAGTGTTCGCATTGGGAAATGAATCTGTGGCTTGTTTCAGTAACTCATGGATTTCTGAAAGTAATTTATTTTTATCATAGACGCTTTTTTGAAATACATTTTGTACTTGGCTACGCAACCTCATGCGATCTTCGCTGGTGATGTCCTTGGCAGTCAACACAACCACTGGAATTTTACGCCATTCTTGATTTTGACGTAACAGAGTCACAAATTCAAAGCCATCCATTTCTGGCATCATTAAATCCAATAAAATCAAGTCAGGCTGTTGTTTCGCCATCTTTTCCATGCCTTCCCGCCCATTATTTGCAGTGACGACCATCAAGCCCCCCTTGGTGAGCATGAGTTCCATCATTTCCTGCGTGGTGGGATCATCTTCAACAATCAATACGAGATGTTTTTTACTTCCATTCAGATACTTAGATAATACTGCATCCAATTGTTCACGATTAATTGGCTTAATTAAATATTCTGTTGCACCCAGCGAAAATCCCAGTCGTTTATCTTCCACAATGGATGCCATAATCACGGGAATATGCGCCAAACTCGGATCAGTTTTCAGCGCGGACAGTACCATCCAACCGTCCATTCCCGGCATCATCACATCTAAAGTAATGGCATCTGGGCGAATTTTACGGGCAAGTCGCAAGCCTTCGTCGCCCCCCGTCGCCACGACCACTTGATAGCCCAACTTGGTCAAATAGGTTCTAAATAAATCACGCACGGCAATATCGTCATCAATGACCAGAACACAACGTTGCGTTCGCTCGACTTCAATATTGTCATCTCCGTCATGTAATTCAATCGCATAGCTGATTTTTTCGGGCAATTCGGGCTTGTGAGAACGGGTGGGGAGGCGAACGATGAAGGTGCTACCCTGCCCAAATTCACTCAGCACTTGAATGCTTCCGCCCATCATTTCCGTAAAACGTTTGGTGATGACCAATCCTAAACCGGTGCCGCCATATTTGCGCGTCGTTGAAGCATCGGCTTGCGTAAAGGCTTGAAATAGCTTGTGTTGTTGTTCATCGGTCATGCCAATTCCATTGTCTTTGACGCAAAATTCCACCCACGAAGTATCCTCTAACGTTTCTTGCTTGACCGAGATTTCTATCACACCCTGTTCGGTAAATTTGCACGCATTACTCAACAAATTGAGCAAAGATTGTCGCACCTTGGTCAAATCGGCGTGCATTTGTCCCAAATTGCTGTTATCGTAGTTGATTTTAATACAATTACCGTGTCTATCCGCCAAGGGCTGTACGGTGGTAATCACTTCATCTAACATGAGATGCAATTCAAAAGTTTCCAAATACAATTCCATTTTGCCGGCTTCGATTTTAGAAATATCGAGAACATCATTGATAAGACTCAATAAATGTTTTCCCGCAGCATGAATTTTATGTAAATCGCGCTCAAATCCCTGATCGACTAACTCTGCCGCATCTTCTTGCAACATTTCGCTGTAGCCAATGATCGCATTTAGCGGGGTGCGTAACTCATGACTCATATTCGCAATAAACTGACTTTTGGTGAGATTTGCAGTTTCCGCTTGCTCCTTTGCCTGACGCAATTCTTCCATATAGGATTCTAACTCATTGGAATATTCGACTAATTGAGTTTCTCGATCCATCAAATAATTCGCCATCGCTCGAAATGAATCCGCCAATTGCCCTAGTTCATCCTTGCGTTGCACATCTAACGTGATGTCAAAATCGCTTTCACCCAAACGTCGGGTCGCGACCAGAAATTGACTCAGCGGTTCAGTTACTTGAAAATGTAAAATGGAATAAGTGATGTAAACCACGATGATCAGCGCGATCAGGCTCAATAATAAAATATATCGGGCACTTTCCCAAGCAGCAAGGGTGAAAATAGATTTCGGCAAGACGGTGACAAAATACCAATCTGGCGAGGTGATTTGACTGATAGCAAGATAGCTGTGGCTGAGTTCATCTTTGAGTATTTTTTTAGAGCCTTGAGTTTGCGTAGCTAGGGTATAAATCCGTTTTAATGCGTCGTCACCATTGTCTTGAATGGAAAAATTGCCCCCTCGCTCCATAATTTCTTCATTCCACGTTGGATGAGCGATCAACTTGCCATCTTTGCGAAAAATAATATTGTAACTTTGTTCTATATATTTGTTTTTAGCGGTGCGCTCTACGATTTCCTGAAATTCAACGTCCTGCCCAATCGATGCAACATGTTGATGATTAAAGTCAATGGGAGAAATGACAGAAATAAGCCATTTATTTGCTGCTTTCTCGAAATAAATGCCCGTCCAAACAGTTTTGCGTTCTGGATTATGCGCGACATCGGATACTCGAAAATATTCTTGCGTCGCAAGATCAAACTTTGCGGGATTGTTTTCGCACCACCAAGGATAATCAGACCAATAGAGAATCATTCCATTGTATTCTGATAACATCAGGTAAATATTGGGAAATCGACTGTTCCATGCCTTGCCATAATTGGTGACGAGCGCGTGCCAGCGAACCATGCGTTGTTTGAATTGCGTATCTAGTTGCGTGGGCGAATTGAGATAAATACAAGCCTGTTCAGGAATATTGACCCGGGTTCGCATGGCACCATCAGGGGATTGTGTCACCAATTGGTCGAATGGACGGGTGATTTCATCAAATGGGAATACCGAATGACTGGCTTCGTGGATTAAATCGTCGAGTATTTCTTGTTTCAAGGCAAGGAGATTATGTTCAGCTTGCTCAAATAATAAATTTTCCTGCACAGAGCGTCCAGAAACATAGGTTTGCAATTGGAACAAAGCTTGCTGTTCTATTTTGGCGGCAACTTGCAAATAGCTCAGTATTGCAGTCAGAAACAAGACCACAGTGACCCACGCACCAATTTTCAAAGTGATATTACGGGTAAGAGAACCTTTGCCGGGTAGGGTAAATCGTTTTCTACGCATGTGGTTAGTCATCAGTGGAACAGGGCAACGGGGGTATTATAGCGGTTTTTTTTGCGTCATTGTAAGAAGTGGTGCAAACAAAGTTATTTGTTAAAAATTGTTGTTATTACAGCGGTTCTTTTCGCTATCAATGCCTCGGATAATTTTGAATCTTGTATGGCTGAGGAACGACAAAAAACTCGTTTCAACGTGATGCTCGACTTTTTTTACTCGATTGATTTCAATCATAACAAAATATTGAGATACTCCGTGCTACGGAGCTTTATTCAATAAAAACAATTAATTACAAAAAGTCGAATATCACGTCATATCAACCGGATAGGTTTGAGTTTTCCTTTTAATTACATCTGCAAGACAATTTTCCCGCGCGTATGAAAACGACTAATTTGTTCAAGGGCTTTTGCTGCCTCCGCCAAGGGATAGACAGCATTGAGATGAACTTTCACCTTATCTGCTTCAATCCATTGACGAATATGTGCAAGTTGCGGTACATGGGGCTGTACAAAAACATAGCGATAAGAGATTTTACCCGCGGCGATACATTCTGCGTTTCCTTCTGGGTCTAAAATGGACACCAAACGTCCGCCCATTTTCACACAGTCATAACCTTTCAGCAAAGTTTCCGCCCCCACACAGTCAAAAACAACATCGACTCCGTCCGGCGCAACTGCCCGTAAAGATTCACGAAAATCGCCTTGAGTGTAGTCTATTGTGATATCTGCTTCCAAAGTTTTCAAATACTCATGGTTTTTTTCACTGGCAAGCGCGATAACCTTTGCTCCCTGAGCCTTTGCCAACTGTACTGCGAACGAACCTACGCCTCCCGATGCCCCTAAAACCATCAAAGTTTCATTGGCTTGCAAATTCGCGGCGACAAAAATAGATTGATACGCCGTCAATGCCGCTAGGGGTACTGCTGCCGCTTCTTCAAACGATAAATTATTAGGTTTATGCGCAAGATAGCTTTCTGGCAAGGTCATCCATTCCGCATAACTGCCATGTTGTACCACCGGACGACGGCAATACGCAAACACTTGATCGCCCACTTGAAATCGCTGCGCGCTGTAGCCCACCTCTTCAACCACGCCCGCCATATCCCAACCTAAAACCAAAGGAAATTGATGCGGTATGCGCTCTTTTAAGCGTCCATTCAAAATCTTCCAATCCACAGGATTCACCCCCGCTGCCTTCACTCGCACCAAAACTTCCCCTTCGGCGGGACGAGGTTGGGGTAATTCTGCCAATTTTAATTGTCCAAGTCCACCAAATTCGTGAATTAATATTGCTCGCATGATCGTTCCTAATCGCTAATAATTTTTGAGAAATCGGGCAACGTTTCGGACTTGCCACGCTCCATGTAACGGCTTTCATTGCCGCGCCGCGTCACATTTTCATACACCCCATCATCACGTTTCACCAGTTTAGTGAAGCCTAAATCGCGCAGTTCTGCGTTACTTTTAGGGATACTCAATCCAGCAAGCGTGATTCGCTTTCGCACCGGTGTTTTGCATTGTGGGCACTCGGTGAGGCTATCTTCTTTAATCGATTGATAAATTTCAAATATCTTGCCTAAAGCACAAGGTTCTCCAAGATGTTCATAGTCATACATTGGCATTATTCACCTCCTATCTACATGGTATCATCTTTTTTAACGTTTTATTTTTGCTATCATCATGAAGATAAAAAAACGTTCACCGCATTTTATTGCAAAATTACCATCAAATAACATCACAATATAACATCGCTATCTTTTGATAAATCAGAAAGTTAAAGCTGATCATTGTAATAGAAAAAGTAACCGTTGCTCATTTTAACACAACCCAAATCATCACTGTCGCATTTCGACCGATCCATATCGTGATCTCAGCAATACGCAAATTTTTGAATTGACACGGTATAATGGCAACCCATTTATCTCAAATGTTTTATTGACTGAAAGTGTGTGATGACACGACAGCTTAATTAACCTAACTTTCAAGGGCAAACAGATGACGCGAGAAACATCCGTTCATGGGGAATGGTCATCGCGGTGGGTATTTATTCTTGCCGCGGCAGGTTCAGCAGTTGGTTTAGGGAATATTTGGAAATTTCCTTATATTACAGCAGAATACGGTGGCGGTGCGTTTGTATTTATCTATCTCATCTGTGTGTTAATGATTGGATTGCCGATCATGATGGCAGAAATTCTCGTGGGTAAGCGTGGAAAACACAGCCCAATCAATACGTTAAAAATAGTGACGGCAGAAACCAAACAGTCAAAATTCTGGCAAATTATCGGTTGGATGGGAACATTTTGTGGTTTTTTAATCTTATCATACTACAGCGTGATTGGCGGCTGGACAATGGCGTATGTTGTCAAAGTTGGATCCGGAATGTTCTCACATATCGACATGTTACATGACAAAGCGATGATAGTCAGTCAAGTGAGCGGCGTATTCAATCAATTGATGGCAAATCCGCAAGAATTAATTCTCTGGCATACCATATTCATGATGCTAACCATGACAGTGATCGTTGGGGGAGTGCAAGGGGGATTGGAAAAAGCAATTTTATACATGATGCCTAGTTTGTTCATTGTCTTATTTATTTTAGTTGGCTATGCCATGAGCACCGAAAAGTTTGCTGAAGGTATTGCATTCATGTTTAAAATTAACTTCAGCGCGTTATTATTTTCCGATTGTGTCGATGGCTACTGTAAGTTCAATGGGCAAGGCATTTTAGCTGCAATGGGACAGACATTTTTTAGTTTAAGCATCGGTATGGGCGCGATCATGGCATACGGGGCATATTTACCCAAACATGTTTCTATCACACAAGCAGCAACTATCGTGGTGTTGTCCGATACATTGGTGGCAATTTTGGCGGGAATCATTATTTTTCCTATCGCATTTAGCAACGGTTTGGAAGTCAATCAAGGACCTAGTTTGGTGTTCAACACCTTGCCAATTGCATTTGGACACATGCCCTACGGCACATTGTTTGGCGCATTATTCTTTATATTACTGGTACTTGCCGCTTGGACTTCCTCCATTTCCATTCTCGAACCGCCAGTCGCATGGATGGTGGAAACTGGCAGATTTACCCGATTTAGTGCAACGTTAGTTTGTGGCATTCTCAGTTGGGCATTGGGTTTACTCACCATTTTCTCTTTCAATATTCTGAGTGATTTCAAACCATTGTCGCAATTCGCCATGTTTAAAGAAGCCACTTTGTTCGATCTGATTGATTTTCTCACCTCGAATATTTTATTACCCTTGGGCGGAATTTTAATTGCAGTCTTCGTAGCTTGGTTTTTACCGAAAGCTTTGTTACTCGAAGAATTACAAATGAAAGCAAATCATTGGGTCTATCGCGCTTGGTATTTCACATTGCGCTACATTACTCCCGTCGGCGTAGGATTGATTTTTTTAAAATCCATTGGGATATTGGCGTGATTCAGAACTGACATCGCGGATTAAACTCTACTGAAATTTTTGGAAAAAATGGCGCGCTTTTTTTTCTCTTGTGGACTATTTTCAGCATATTAGTCATTGAAATAATTGGAAAAAGAATTTTATTTTTAAGTTCAATAAGTTATTAACAGTTTGATTTTATTAAATATGTGAAGTTTTGACCGATTTGTACCGATTTGCTTTTTCTATTTGATAATTCAGTGAGTTATCATTTTATGAAAAATTTTCTGCCACGAGGGCTTGATTCTTCAATCATTTTCGGCTATATTAAGCACTGAAACTGATCGTCACCAGCCACGTTGCTGATGCACTTTTCACCCTGCCACGAAATAGCTGCTTAAGCTCTTGATTTAAAACAGGAAAAAGTGCCGGCGGTTTCAGGCGCGCTAGCCGTTTAGGCTGTTGAAACTTCAAACAACCGCTGACAGAGGTTTTTTTCTTTTCGTTTCAGGCGCGCTAGCCGTTTAGGCTATTGAAATTCATAAAAAAAAGCTCTGTCAACGTAACATTGATAGAGCTTTGACGCATTTATCCCGACAAAAAATATTCCCCTCCAAAAAATTCAATCAATTCAACCTATTCGGTTTCCCCCTCAAATTCTCCAACTTTTGCTCACGGTGGCAGGATATCTCAACGCCATGGCACAATAATCGCTTGCCTTGAACCCAAAATTTGATTTGGCAGAGGAGCGACTACATTACACTCTCCCCATTGATTTTATTCAAAGCCCCCGCAGTGCTGTAAAAATAGCGAAAAAAATTCGCCAACTTCGATAATTCAATGAAAGTAGTTGAAAATTAAAAAATTATTTGTGTTGATGTTATAGTGTAGCGTGTAGTGTAAAATGGTTTTCAAGACGCTGCAATGACAAAGATATATCCGGTCGTTGCTATTTTTCATCCGCACTTCCCATTAATACATATATTTTTAATCAAAAAGCCCTATAATCTCAGCATTAGACTACTGTTTAATGATTCTCGAATAATTCACTTTCACGTAAGCAGGATTTATTTCATGCCACATTCAGCGTCCCCGCCCCCCACGCAACCTCAACCCACTAGGAAATCGTCCGATGACAAGGGCTCATTAAGACGACTGACCATACGAGGTTCAATCTGGGTGCTCATCGGATTTGGTTTAGGGCAACTCATGCGTTTTGCCGGCAATTTGGTCATGACCCGCCTTCTATTTCCCGAAGCATTTGGGATGATGGGCATCGTCAACTCAGTGATCAGCGGACTGAGTATGTTTTCTGATGTGGGCTTAAAACCCAGTATCGTGCAAAACAAACGCGGTGAAGACCCCATATTTTTACGAACGGTATGGACACTACAAATCTTTCGAGGCGTGGGATTGGCAATTCTCGCCGGGATTCTGGCTTATCCGATCTCCGTATGGAATAATTCCCCCGATCTCTTTCTCGTCATCGCTGTCACGGGTCTCACTTCCGCAGTCACCGGCTTAAATTCCTCCTGTTTATTCTTATATTCCCGTCGCTTACAAGTAGGCGTACCGACCATTGTCGGTTTATTTGCGAACTTTTTCAGCATTATCACAATGATTATATGGGCGCATTGGATTGACGCATCGGTATGGGCATTGGTTGTTGGGGCATTCATGGGCGCGTTCGTCACCCTAATCGCGAGCCACACCCTGCTTGCAGAAATTCACATGTATCCGCAATGGGACAAAACTGTAGTTAAAGAATTGATTAGCTTCGGAAAATGGATATTCATCAGCACCGCCTTAGGCTATCTCGCAGCACACATGAGTATTTTCATCGTCAGCAATTACGCTGGATTAGCCGTGTTAGGAATTTTCATCGTTGCCCGCGGTTTATCCCGACTCGCGGTCGAAGCGATCACTCAACTATCAAATATGGTGTTATTCCCCGTTTATTCCCGCCTAGTCGAACGTGATGTGCAACAATTACGCACGAGAATGTTTAAAATCCGTGCCATCCTGCTCACCCTTTTTCTGCCTGTGATGTGGATTATGGCAATCTGGGGCGATGTCATCATCGAATTTCTCTACGACAACCGTTATCATGATGCCGGCTGGATGCTGCAAATTTCCGCGATTGGCGCGATTGCCACCACCATTGTCACCACCATTCGCCCCGTATTTCTTGCTAAGGGAGATTCCTTTCGCAGCATGTTGACTGGATTAGAACGGGTGACAATTCAATTGGTTGGCATGATTATCGGTTACGAAGTGGCAGGAATTTACGGATTAATTATTGGATATGCCGCTGCCGACTGGCTCAGTTATCCACTGTTGGTCTATCACATTTATCGTTATGGTGTTTGGTTGCCGTGGTTAGATGCCGCCGCCTTTGGCAGTTCAATCATCGTGATTGGCACCGCTTTCTGGATAAAATGAATATGAAACGTTTGATATTACTTGGATTATTCCCGCTGTGCGTTCATGCGTCGGAATTAGATTTTTCCAAAGCCTATCTGATTTACGATGCCACTGCGCCCAATGGGTTGCAAATTGCTGGAATTCAAAGTAAAACCAATGATGTGAAAAGTATCGGCTCCCTACAGTTAAATTTCGATCCCGCCAATGAAACTTTTGCAGTGCCGCAAAAATTAACCGAACAACTTTCCAGTGCCGAATTATCCCAGCAATTGCTACGAAATACTGGGTGGAAAGGTGAATATCGCAGTGCCAAAAATGTTTATCTCACCGAATTACAAATCAAAAGTGTGCAAGCCGGATTCATCGCGGGGGAAATTTTGCATCAAACACCTGATCCTCAAGTGGAAAGTTTATTGCGGGCAGAAGTGGCGGGCGGTATCAGTACGCAATATCTGGTGGATGAAAAAGGCGATGGCAATAAAGTTTGGATGAATGTCAGCGATTACGATGCGTTGGTGGCAGAAATTAACGAAGCCAATGCACAATTAAAACCCAATAAAGACGGCACGTTACCCGAAAAAACGCCGATTCCTGCGATACAAGCCACTCGTCAATTGATCACCCTAAAACGAACGCGTGGGATTGAATATCGCCATGCCAGCAGCTATTGGGGCAGTCAAAGCGAATATCGCATGTCTTTGGAAAACGACAAGTTACTGGGTAGTGTGGTATCGCCTTCAGATAAATATGGATTTAAAGAATCATCCGCCGGCAATGGAATAATTGAATTACAACCGATGACTCCTTGATTCCTGTAGAATGTGAAATTGTGCTCGACGGTGTGCCGGGAAATCATCAAACAAATCAATCCATGATGATCGCTCCCCTATCAGACAATAAATTTTATAGATTGATAACAGATAACCTCTTGTTTTTTCAAATCTTTTAACAAATTGTCTCCGCCGCCTAGCCACGTATTTCTAACAATACAATGGAGGATGTTCTCATGCTGACGGAAAAAACAATCGCCCTCATCAAAGCCACCTTACCTGTGATGCAGGAACACGGAGAAGCCATTGCCGCAAAAACCTATGAGATTCTTTTTAAACACTATCCACAAACCCATCCCCTGTTTTCCAAAGCTCCTGCCAATCAGCCGAAAATTTTGGCGCGTTCTGTGATTTTATATTCAGAACACCTTGATAATTTGGACATGATCAATAATGTTTTGGATAAAATTGCCCAAAAACATGTTTCCGCGGACGTTCACCCCGGACATTACCCCATGTTTGGACATTCTTTCATTCAAGCGATGCGGGAAGTGCTCGGCAAATCGGTGGATGAAGAAGTGATTATGGCGTGGAAAGAAGCCTATTTTTATTTCGCAGAGTTATTAATTCAACGGGAACAGGCATTAGCAAATCCCAAACAAACGCAACAAGCTGCTGAAATAAGGTGAAAAAGATTTAGCGAAATGTGCACAGTAATCTTTTTCACCTTGATTTAGCCGGAGAATGGACATGTTTGAAAGTTTAACCGAACGCTTAAGTAAAACGCTCAAAAATTTGCGGGGGCAGGGACGCTTAAGTGAAGATAATATTAAAGATTCTTTGCGTGAAGTGCGTATGGCATTGCTCGAAGCGGATGTCGCGCTGCCCGTCGTGAAATCGTTTATTGACCATGTAAAAGAGCGTGCGATTGGGCAGGAAGTGATGAGTAGCCTCACGCCCGGTCAAGCATTAATCAAAGTGGTTTATGACGAATTAACGCAACTGATGGGGGAAAGTAACGACAAACTGAATTTACACGCCCGCCCGCCGATTGTGGTACTCATGGCAGGGTTGCAAGGTTCAGGAAAAACCACGACCGTCGCGAAATTGGCGCGTTGGTTGGCAGAGCAGAAAAAATCAGTGATGGTAGTCAGTTGCGACGTATATCGCCCCGCGGCAATCAAGCAGTTAGAAACGTTAGCGACGGAAGTGAAAGCTGAATTTTTTCCCAGCGATATTTCGCAACAACCGGTAGAAATTGCCAAATCTGCCCTCGAAGCTGCACGTAAGCAATTGATTGATGTACTGTTAGTCGATACTGCGGGACGGTTGCATGTTGATACAGAAATGATGGAGGAAATTAAGCAACTTCATCACACTTTGCAGCCGACAGAAACCTTATTCGTGGTGGACAGCATGACCGGTCAAGATGCCGCGACCACGGCGAAAGCCTTTAACGATGCGTTGCCATTAACCGGCGTGGTGTTGACTAAAACAGATGGTGATGCGCGTGGTGGTGCAGCATTGTCAGTGCGTCATGTCACGGGAAAACCGATTAAATTTTTGGGCGTGGGGGAAAAAACAACTGCACTTGAACCCTTTTATCCCGACCGCATTGCCTCACGTATCATCGGACAAGGGGACGTGCTGAGTTTGATTGAGGAAGTGGAGCGCAAATTTGACAAAAATGAAGCAGAAAAACTGGCGCACAAATTCAAATCCGGCAAAAGTTTTGATCTTGAAGACTTTCGGATTCAATTGGTGCAGATGCGCAACATGGGCGGAATGGCAAGCATGATTGATAAAATCCCCGGTTTGGGACAAGTGCCGCCAGAAGTCAAACAACAAATAGCCAATGAACGAGAAACCGTGCGTTTAGAAGCTATTATCTGCTCAATGACTCCGCTGGAACGCCGTAAACCTGACATTATCAAAGGTTCACGTAAGCGGCGGATTGCCGAAGGTTCAGGCACCCAGATTCAAGATGTCAATCGGTTATTAAAACAATTCTCGCAGATGCAGAAAATGATGAAACAATTTGGTAAACGTGGGGGCATGGGGAATATTTTGCGTGGCTTGAAAGGCAAGTTACCGCCCGGTATGCCATTTTAATCATACGACGGAATTTTAAATGACCAAAGAAAATTCACTGCACCCCAAGTTTCAGCAACAAGTGGTTGTATTTCTGCATTATATTGAATGGGTGGGATTGGCAATTATTCTCCTAGCGACGATTGTAGCGATTGGGCAAGAAGTATATGGCATGATCGTGCAGCACGAAGTCCTGTTGAAAGATATTTTGCAACTATTTATTTTTCTTGAAATTATTACGATGATCGGCTTATATTTTTCCAGTGGTAAATTACCGATTCGTTATCCGATTTACATTGCGATGGTAGCGATTGCGCGATATATCAGTATCGGCATGAAGGAAATGGACGGTTGGATGATTGTTTCATTAAGTTGTTCGATTTTGATTTTAGCATTGGCGGTCTTGGTGATTCGCTACGGTCATGTCACCATGCCTTACAGTGAATAACGCTTCCACGTAAAAATTATTGTATTTTAACCTGTTAGATTTCAAAAACCTAGCAGGTTTCACCACGTTCGCAGGCATCAATTTCATCCCACTGGTCAATTTGGATATTAGCCCCTAGACATAACTAAAATTAACATACTGACTTAAAACTATAAAAGTTTCTAAGTATCAAATTTTTGCCAGAAATCTAATTTCATCTCTTCACTTTTCCCTACTTCTCTCCTTTCAATTTTAAACTGCATAAGATAAATTAAGACGATAAATCATAAACATAAGTCAATAAATTGACATCACAAGTGAATGCGTTACAATCACGTTTCACACACTCCCGTCATTTCTCACACAGGATAAGGAACAATGTCCACGCTCTCCCGCTTAGAAAACCTGCTTAAACAACACATTCTCATTCTCGACGGTGCGATGGGGACGATGATTCAAGGTTATCACCTGCAAGAAGCAGATTATCGTGGTGAACGCTTCAAGACGTGGCAGAAAGAAATCAAGGGAAACAATGACATATTGGTATTGACGCAACCCCACATCATTCGCGAAATTCACCAAAAATACCTCGAAGCCGACGCAGACATTCTCGAAACCAACACATTTAATGCCACCAAAATCTCGCTCGAAGACTACGGCATGGCAGAATTCGCGTATGAAATCAACGTTGCTGCCGCCGCGCTTGCCCGTGAAGTTGCCGATGCGATGACTGCACAAACACCTGATAAACCACGATTTGTTGCTGGCGTATTGGGTCCCACCAGTCGCACCTGCTCAATTTCTCCCGATGTCAACGATCCCGGATTTCGCAATGTCAACTTTGATCAATTGGTCGAGGCTTATTACGAATCGACGAGCGGATTAATCAAGGGTGGCGCGGACTTAGTGTTGATAGAAACGATTTTTGACACCTTGAATGCCAAAGCAGCGATTTTTGCGGTCGAAAAGTATTTTGACGATCACCCAGAATTACGCCGTCCAATCATGATTTCAGGAACAATTACCGATGCTTCCGGGCGCACCCTCTCCGGGCAAACGACAGAAGCTTTTTGGAATTCGCTGCGTCATGCCAATCCCATCTCCATCGGCTTAAACTGTGCGTTAGGAGCGAAAGAGTTACGGCAATATGTTCAAGAATTGTCACGAATCGCCGATACTCACGTCTCAGCCCATCCAAACGCTGGTTTGCCAAATGAATTTGGTGGCTACGACGAAAGCCCTGAAGCAATGGCGGGAGAAATTGCTGAATGGGCGCGCAGTGGTTTTCTCAACATTGTTGGCGGTTGTTGTGGCACCAGTCCCGCGCACATCCAAGCCATTGCTAATGCAGTAAAAAATATCGCACCTCGCGCCATTCCCAACCTTCCCAAAGCCTGTCGTTTATCTGGACTTGAGCCGTATAATATTGAATCTAATAGCTTATTTGTCAATGTTGGCGAACGCACCAATGTCACCGGCTCGGCAAAATTCAAAAAATTGGTTATCGAAGGCAATTTTGATGTCGCACTGGATATCGCCCGGCAACAGGTAGAAAGTGGCGCGCAAGTGATTGATATCAATATGGATGAAGGCTTGCTTGATTCCAAAAATGCGATGATTCGATTTCTCAATTTAATCGCTTCTGAGCCTGATATTTCCCGCGTCCCGATCATGATCGATTCATCAAAATGGGATATTTTAGAAGCTGGGCTGAAATGTGTGCAAGGCAAACCCATTGTCAACTCTATCTCGATGAAAGAAGGCGAGTTACAGTTTCTCGAAAAAGCAAAATTGGTACGACGTTACGGCGCGGCGGTGATCGTGATGGCGTTTGATGAAAAAGGGCAGGCAGACACCTTTCAACGTAAAATTGACATCTGTAGCCGTTCTTATCAACTTTTAGTCGAGCAACTTGGCTTTCCGGCTGAAGATATTATTTTCGATCCCAACATTTTTGCCGTCGCGACGGGGATTGAAGAACATAATAACTACGCGGTTGATTTCATTGAAGCCACGCGTTACATCAAACAAAATTTACCTCACGCATTGATTTCTGGCGGAGTGTCGAACGTATCTTTTTCATTTCGTGGCAATAATCCGGTGCGTGAAGCCATTCACTCGGTATTTTTATATCATGCGATTAAAAATGGAATGAGCATGGGGATTGTCAACGCGGGACAGTTGGCAATTTATGAAGATTTGCCCAGTGAATTGCGTGAGCGGGTGGAAGATGTGATTTTAAATCGTCGCCCAGATGGAACAGAACGCTTGCTTGAAGTCGCTGATAAATATAGAGAAGGTGCGAGTGGTGCTGAGACACAACAGACTTTAGAATGGCGCACTTGGGATGTCACGAAGCGTTTAGAACATGCACTGGTTAAGGGAATTACCGATTTTATTGACCAAGACACGGAAGAAGCCCGGCAACAATGTGAACGTCCGCTGCATGTCATTGAGGGCCCCTTGATGCAAGGAATGAACGTGGTCGGTGATCTGTTTGGCGCGGGAAAAATGTTTTTACCTCAAGTGGTTAAGTCGGCACGAGTGATGAAAAAAGCAGTTGCCTATTTGATGCCCTATATTGAAGCGGAAAAGTTGCTCACTGGCGACACGCAAAGCAATAACGGTAAGATTTTATTAGCAACGGTCAAGGGCGACGTGCATGACATCGGTAAAAATATTGTCGGCGTGGTGTTGCAGTGTAATAACTTTGAAGTCATTGACTTAGGCGTGATGGTGGCTGCGGAAACGATTTTGAGAACGGCAAAGGAGCAAGGTTGCCAGATAATTGGACTTTCTGGCTTGATTACGCCCTCTTTGGACGAAATGGTGCATGTTGCGAAAGAAATGGAGCGGCAAGGCTTTACAATTCCGTTACTTATCGGTGGTGCAACCACATCAAAAGTGCATACTGCGGTGAAGATTGAGCCAAATTATTCCAAACCTGTTGTTTATGTCGTGGATGCGTCGCGGGCGGTCGGTGTGGCGCAAAGTTTACTTTCTGAGGGCTTACAATCTGATTATGTGAGTAAAATTAAACAAGAGTATGCAGAAATTCGTGAAAAACGTGCCGCGCAACAGGGGACGGTGAAGAAAACGCCGATTCGTGAGGCGCGCGCCAATAAATTGCAGACGGATTGGCAAAATTATATGCCACCGCAGCCAAAATCTTTGGGAATTCAAGTATTTGAAAATTATCCGTTGGCAGAATTACGGGAGCGAATTGATTGGAGTCCTTTTTTTCAAGCGTGGGAATTGGCGGGGAAATATCCGAAAATTTTGCAAGATGAGGTGGTGGGTCATGAAGCGACTCAATTGTTTGCCGATGCGCAGGCAATGTTGGATCAGTTGATTGCAGAGAATTGGTTGCAAGCTCGCGCTGTGATTGGATTTTTCCCGGTAAATGTAGTGCAAGATGACGATATTGAGCTTTATACAGATGAGTCGCGTCAAGAAGTTCAGTATGTATTGCATCATATCCGGCAACAGATGGCAAAAACAGATCGGGCAAATTCATGTTTAGCGGATTTTATCGCACCTAAAGATTCTGGAATTGCAGATTATCTCGGCGCGTTTGTGGTGACGACGGGCGTGGGAATTGAGGCACATATTCAACGTTTTGAAGCGCAATATGATGATTATAGTAGCATTATGTTGAAAGCGTTGGCGGATCGGTTGGCGGAGGCGTTTGCAGAGCGGTTGCATGAGCGGGTACGCAAGGAATTTTGGGGCTATGCGGCGGATGAACAGTTGAGCAATGAGGAATTGATCAAGGAAAAATATCGTGGGATTCGTCCTGCGCCCGGTTATCCTGCCTGCCCCGATCACACGGAAAAAGCAACTTTGTGGCAATTATTGCAACCGGATCAACGGATTGGCGTAAGTTTGACAGAAAATTTTGCGATGTATCCGACCGCCGCCGTGTCTGGTTGGTATTTTTCGCATCCTGAAGCGGCTTATTTTGGCACAGGGAAGATTGATCGTGACCAAGTGCTTGATTATGCAGCTCGAAAGGGTTGGACGCTGGACGAAGCTGAGAAGTGGTTGGCTCCGATTTTGGGCTATGATCCGTAAAGTTTTTCGCCCTGTCTGAATTCAAGTAATTGAGGACAGGGAAAATAACAGGTAAAACAGATTATTAGTGGGAGACAATGGTGAGAGATTTGACGATTGAAGAGTTGCAAAGCGTCATTAAAACGACAGTGGAAGAAACCATGCAAGAATTTATGGAAGAGTTGTTTGTGTCCAATAGTCAAAATTACCTTGCATCTATCGAGGAGGCGCGGGCAAATTATCAAGCTGGGCGAGTAACCTCTCTTGAGGATGTGTTCCGTGTATGAAATTATGGTGACAACAAGGGAAAACCTCATGTATTCTCCACCCGGCTCTCGAAGACGCACTATAGAACCGATTTGAAATCTTTAACACCAAGCAAAACAGGTCTATAACCCAAAA
>DYNO01000039.1:0-1597 GCA_020721025.1 Thiomargarita sp.
ATTCAGAATTTGCTGGATGGTCAAGCGGTTGCAGTAATTCCTTCAACATCACTGAAACGATGATCTGCACCGCGACGTTTAATTTAAAAACTTTTGCGGTCACGATTACCAAACCGACCAACGGCAAGGTCAGCGCGCCCGGTTTAGATTGTGGGACAGATTGCAGCGAAAATATTTCTCCAAATGGTACGATTACCTTAACGGCGGAACCCGATCCCGGTTTTGCCTTCGCAGGATGGTCTGGCGACTGCGCGGGGAGTAATCCATTAACGCTCACCGTTGATAAAGCGAAGAATTGTCAAGCGATTTTCGTCCCATTGCATAAATTAACCGTTTCCGCCCCCAATGGCAGCATCAAAACGACTGAAAATACCACGATTGATTGCGGCGCGACTTGCAGTAAAGACTATGCGAAAGATACGCTGGTGAAATTACAAGCCACGCCTCAAGCCGGCTACGAATTCACCCAATGGACAGGCGATTGTAGCGGCACGGCAAATCCGTTAGAAATCAAAATGGACGCGGCAAAAACGTGTCAAGCGGCTTTCACGCTCACACAACGGTTATTGCAACTCAATCTTGACAAATACGGTAGCGTCAGCGGCGCGGCGAATTTAACATGTCCGATGCTCACATTTTGCAATGCCTCTTATCCTGTTGGAGAAGCGTTGACTTTGACCGCGACGGCAACTTCGGGATACGCATTTACGGGCTGGAGCGGCGATTGTGGCAACAGTACCAACGCGACCATTGATGTGACGATGGACGTGGATAAAAACTGTCAAGTTCATTTTGTCTCGACGAGTGTGCCGATTTTGGTCATCGCTGAACCTGAAAAAGGCAAGGTGACAGGGCTGAATTTAGATTGTGGTGCAACGTGCAGTGCCACTTATCCACAGCCTACTTCGGTTGAATTAACTGCAACTCCTGAACCGGGCTACACTTTTACCGGTTGGACAGGCGATTGTACGGGAAGCGCGAACCCATTGACAATCAACGTGGACAGTGCCAAAAATTGTACCGCGAATTTTGAGCCAACACCATTGATTTTGACGCTTACCCCGCCCACGCATGGCAAAATTTCTGCGTCGGGATTGGATTGTGGCACGACATGTTCGCAACCGTTACCGCCGGGCACGGAAATTCCATTGACTGCAACCCCTGAACCGGGCTATATTTTCACGGGTTGGAGTGGCGATTGTGCGGGAACTGAAAATCCGTTGACGGTAACGATTGATAAAGCAAAAAATTGTGTCGCCAACTTCGCGCCGATTAGTTTACCGATTCTTGTCGTCACCAATCCAACGCAAGGAACGGTCGCAGGTTCAGGCATTGAATGTGGTACAACTTGCACGGCATCTTATCCCGGCAAAACACCGGCGACTTTAACGGCAACACCTTCTCCCGGTTACAAATTTACCGGCTGGAGTGGTGACTGCACCGGAACGGCAAATCCGATTACTCTCGAAGTCGATAGCGGCAAAAAATGCACTGCGAACTTTGAGCCGATTCTCGTTCCGTTGAATGTCACCAAGCCAAGCAATGGAAAAGTCAGCATTCCCGGACTCGATTGTAGCAACGGTTGTAGTGCAAACTT
>DYNO01000039.1:1697-20234 GCA_020721025.1 Thiomargarita sp.
GGCATGAACAATCCGATCACTGTGGATATTGACAAGGCGACAACGTGCATTCCGACCTTTACACCCGCGCCGTTGGTGGTAAAAATTTCTCAGCCGCTCAATGGCAAGGTCGCTGGATTGGGCTTGAATTGTGGCGATGATTGTACTGAAAATTATCCGTATGGCAGCAACCTCACCTTGACGGCAACGCCTGAAGACGGTTATGTTTTTGTCGGTTGGAGTGGCAGTTGTAGTGGTATGGCAAATCCAATCACGGTGCAAGCAGAATTGGCAGCGCAATGTATCCCCTTGTTTGCCAAACCATCGCCGACCGCGGCTTCCCCATTTTATGCACTGATGGTCGGAAATACCGAGACTGCACAAGGAACGGTCACGAGTCAACCGCAAGCAATTGATTGTGGTCAGGATTGTTATCAAATATATACCGAAGTGACAACAGTCACCTTGACAGCAACTCCAACCGCAGGATTTAGATTCCGTGATTGGCAGGGGCATTGTCAGGGTACAACCACGCCGGTGACGTTGGAAATCAATGCTGTGAAAACGTGTCAAGCTCGATTTGAACCTGTTGAGGCTCCGCCAATGCAACCGAGTGTGCTGGACATCACGTTGAAAGTGGGCGAAACTCAACAACATCCGATTCAAGGCGGGCAAAATCCACGCACTGTAACGCAATTGCCGGACAGTACATTGATAGATATGTTGTGGGATTCACCAGTAAACCTATTGACAGTGACGGGTAAACAAATCGGCAAAACTCAATTAGTTATCACGGACGCGCTGCAACGCACGGCAATTGTCAATATTACGGTCGTACCGGGATGTCGTTATAACATGATTGGCTTGACTCACAAAGGTGAAACAGTGGATGGCGGGTTTAATTGCATCACACCCCAAGTTGCTGATCTCACACCAAAATGTCGCATCAATGCCGTTGGGATAGATAAAGAAGGTAAACCGCTGTTCAGTCACAGTTGCTTTACCAATCATGTCAAAACTCGTGCGGCGCGTCCCTTTGTGCCTGATGCCTATCCGATGACTCAAGTGCTTGATTTCAGCGCAACAATCACGGTTGACCCACGCTTTATCGGACAGAAAGCTGAAGTATTAATGGTAGCGTATTCAGCCATTTACGGTCGAGTCGATGCGTTCATGCGTGATGGCGATGAATGGGTTGCTTGGGATAATAAACCTATCAATCTCAAATCGGCGCAACTGATTGATAAACTGCCCAGTCAATTTGATGTCTCGATTTACAACGGTAATTTAAGCGATCTGCTTGGTGCTGCGGAAGTGTATGTCGGCTATCGGCTTGAAAATAGTGATATTTATTACAACGGAGTGGAACCGATTCGCTTCCAAATTGGCAACAGTGCCAGTGTCGATCCGGCGTTGAATACCGAAAAAAATGTCAACAGTAACGAAGTGAATGCTGGCAGTTATTTTGAACCCGTGACCGGTACCCAAGACGGTTTGCAAAACAATCATCAAATTTTCACCAACCGTGAAGCCCTGAGTTTGGTCAATTATCTGTTGGTTGATAAAAAATATGTCGGGCAAGTGGCTGATATCTTGATGGTTGCAGTGCATCAACCGTATGCCAATCCCGCCGCGAGTTATCAACGGATCGGGGAACGTTGGGAATTGTGGGATGAAAAAATTTCCTCGTTGCAACCGGCACAACATTATGACCAATTGCCGGATAATTTGGAAATTCCGATTTACATGGGCAGTTTAGCCGAAGTGCCGGGCGAATTTACGGTCTATGTGGGCTATCGTTTGTCAGATAATACGATTATTTTCAATGGCTTATCTCCGCATCATTTTGCTGTGGCGAATGCCTTGGGACGGGATAAGGACGGCAACCCCACGAAACCGACCGCGCGTTTTGTGAATTCCGTCAATTACCTCAATATGATTCACAGTTCGGGACGAGTGACCGCGCAAGATGACATTGGCGTGTATAGCAGTATTTGGGTCGATCCGAAGCATATCGGGCAAAAAGCGGACATTTTGATGGCGATGTTACGCAGTGAAGGCGATAATTATCAAAGTTATCAACGCAATTTAGACCAATGGGAATTGTGGGACGAACAACAAGTTTCGCTCAAAGCCACGATTCCAAATGTGACATTAGAACCGTTGATGAAAGATTTACAACTTTTTGCAGGACAACTGCAACCCGATGATTACTTGATGTATATCGGCTATCGTTTGCCCAATGGCGAAGTGATTTACAATGGCGGCGAAGTTATTCGCGTCAAAGTGAGCGAATAGCGCGGCTTGTCTGAATTGGAATTTCCAGCATTGAGGAAAATACTCAATTTTGGTCAATTCTGATTCAGACTATTTTTTCATTTTGATTTTTCCCTCACTTAGTCATTAATCGCTTCGAGGAAGCCCGATTGTTATTCAACTCATTAACTTTCTTAGTATTTTTTGCTATCACGCTCGGCATTTATTATTTACCACTCAGTTGGCGACTCAAAAAATTCCATTTATTAATCGCAAGTTACCTGTTTTACGCCGCGTGGAATCCGCCCTTTGTGTTATTACTGTGGTTATCAACGGTGGTTGATTGGTTGGTCGCGAATAAAATTGCTCAAACCACACCCCAAAATTCCAAAAAATGGTTAGCAATCAGTCTCTTGGTTAATTTAGGACTCCTCAGCTATTTCAAGTACACAACCTTCGTACTAGAAAATTTTGTGTTATTTATCAATCAATTCGGTATCAACTATCATCCCGCATTACCCAGTATTATTTTACCCGTTGGCATTTCATTTTACACATTTCAGACTTTATCCTACACCATTGACGTGTATCGTGGCGCAAAACCCTGTCGCTCCTTCCTAGATTTCGCCCTATTCGTCACCTTTTTTCCCCAATTGGTCGCCGGTCCCATCGTGCGCGCCTCCTATTTTTTATCGCAATGCGACACGCCCAAACTCGCCACACAAGCACAATTAGGTTGGGGACTCAGCTTGTTAGTGATTGGATTATTTACCAAAATCATTCTTGCCGATACCCTCCTCGCACCTGTGGTCGATGCCGTCTATAACAACTCAGATAAAGCGGGAATGCTTGATAGTTGGTTAGCCACCTTCGCCTTTTCTGCACAAATTTTCTTTGATTTCAGCGGCTACTCCACCTGTGCGATTGGTGCCGCGCTCTGTTTTGGCTTTGCCCTGCCCGACAATTTTCATGCCCCTTATGCCGCGATAGGATTCAGCGATTTTTGGCGACGTTGGCACATTTCCCTTTCAACGTGGTTACGAGATTATCTTTATATTTCAATGGGGGGCAACCGTCACGGCGTGTTAAACACCTATCGCAATCTCATGCTCACCATGCTACTCGGCGGTTTATGGCACGGCGCGGCATGGGGATTTATCATCTGGGGTGGGTTACACGGTTTATTTTTGATTATCGAACGATTATTGCAACCCTTTTTCGCGCCCATGCAATGGGTCAAATTCGCCGCGATACAATTTGTCCTTGCCTTATTTACCTATCTACTCGTTTGTATTGCTTGGATATTTTTTCGTGCTGCGGATATAAACATTGCATTGCATTTACTGACCACGCTATTTTTTGGGCAAAATCACACCCTGTTACTCAGCAACTTTCAGATGGCAATTGTGGGAGTTATTGTGAGCAGTTTACTGGGCTATCAATGGATGATGCGGAATAGTTGCCTCGAACATCTGGCAGATCGTACTCCGCCGATGATTCGTGCCCTTTTTTTAGCTATCTTAATGATTTGTTTGTTATTTACACCGGGAGATCAGCGTGCTTTCATCTACTTCCAGTTCTAACGACCGTCTGCCGCGCGGGGAATGGGATAAAATTTGGATAATTGCATTGTGCAGCGTCGTTATCTTATTGACCAGTTGGGAAATTTTTTGGCGATTACGCGGATTTGAGCCGTCTCTTAATGATGATGCCAATTTATGGGCAATGACGCGTCAAAGCATTCCGCGTGATAATAAGCAAGCAATTGTTTTAATTGGATCATCACGAATGCAATTGGGGATAGATACTCGCGTGGTCGCGCAACAAACCGGTATTGTTCCCAATCAGTTAGCGATTGATGGAACGACTCCATTGCCCGTTTTAGCCGATTTGGCAGCGGATGAGCATTTTGTGGGAACAGTGATTTGTGAATTGAGTGCCATCAGTTTGGTGCTAAAACCACAGGCAAACACCGCGACAGAATGGTTAGAAGCGTATCATCGACGTAAATTTTCCACCAGTTGGGAATCTGTCCTCACTCTTTTAGTGCAAAGGAGTTTTATTTTTCGCTTGCCAGATTTACAGCCGGGACAGTTGCTTGAAAAACTGAGCGCGGGGGAGATGCCACGACCGTTTTATTTGACATTACATGCAGATAGAGCACGCTCTGGCGATTATTTGCGACTCGATACTTATCCGAATTACAGCATGGCAGCGCATTATCAAAATCGAGTGGCGCGGCATTATTCCATGTATCAAGAGATGTTACCGATAGAATTTTCGATATTTCAAGACAATGTACGCAAGGTACAACAAGCAGTGACCACAATTCAACAACGAGGTGGGCGGGTAATTTTTGCGCGCTTTCCGAGCAGTGGCGAAGTGTGGAAATTGGATGAACAATATTTGCCGCGGACGCAGTATTGGGATGAATTTGCCCGTCAAGTCACAGCTAAAACGTTGCATTTTAAAGATTTTTCAGAATTACAATATGAACTTCCCGACGGGTCACATTTGGATTATCGACAAGCGATTCCATTTACTCGCAGTTTGATCAAGCTGTTGGGAAATGGGTGAGTTAAAACACTTAGTTTGTCACTTCTCTTGATTTTTCAAACAGTTTTCGCAACATTTCGTCTTGTTGTTGCTCGACGTGCTCCAATTGGGAACCGAGGTTTTTCCAAGAAATCGTTGGTTCAATTTTTGGCATTGTGACCGGTGGTGCCGCTTCGGGACGGGGTAAGGGGGCAAGTTCGGGTAATTTTTTCAAGGTGTTAGTAAAAACTTCTGTTTTCATTTCCTCCGATTGTTGCAATTGTTGTGCGATTTCTTTCCAAGTGATGGGCGCGGAAGGGGCAGCGGGTTGCGCGGGCGGGGGAGGCGATGTTTCGGGAGATTGGGATTGCGGCGGTGGGACTGTGGCGAGTGGGGAGATCGGGGAAGATGATGAATTTTCAGGTGTTTTAATCCACCATTCGACGGCGAGTGCGGCAAATAGACTGATTATCAGACTCAGTAACATGATGGTAATCCAGAAAATCATTGTCACAGGAAGCGGATGTCTTGAGGAAGTTTCAGATGACAGACGTTCGGACGGCTGAGGTTCGGAAATGACTTTGGATTTTCGGAAATTGGACATGGTTGTGGTACCATCAAACAGCGTATTCGTTCGATTTTTTAAACAAGTGGCAACGACATCTTAAAATTGTCTGAACCGTAATTTTCCGCATTTATCAGTCAATTACGGCTCAGATCATTATGCAACAGCTATTGTTCCTGCATCCAGAAAGTTGGAACTAGGGGATTCTTGAGGATCACCTCGTAATACTGTAATGGATCGTTACTCAAGAAATGAATGTTACCATTTTCATCAAAAACAGGTAAGATGTCTCCAACCATTCCCGATTTTAGATTTTTAGTACGGTCATTGGCTTCACCAAAAACTTTTTTACCATCAACCGCATTGGCTCCTTCACCAGGTTTGGCTTCGCTGAAATCATAAGCCGCTCCTCCCATAAAAATATCCAGCGCGTACAACCTACTGGTACCATCCGAGAACGTTGTCGTGCATGAATCCCCTTGTGGGATACTGATTTCAGCCACAGGTGTGTAGGTGGTGAAAAATACTTTACCATCTAAAATTATTGGAGATGAGGAACCTTTTTCGCCCTTCCATGCCTTGGTCGTGACATCTTGCAAGCTCAGATACCAACCCTTCTTGCCCTGTATCTCTTTCACTTTCGCTTCGTAGTTGCCAGAGTAAGTGGTACCCTCTTGCTGTGCCTTGGTTTTCGCGTTCAATTCTGTTTGCAATACATCATCTGTGATATCTTGTAAATCCACTAATGATAGCGTGTAGAATTTGCTGACAGGCGTTGCCCCGCGAGTGTCCATATCTGCTGCCCCGTCATTATTGTTATCAAGCAATCCATTGACCGCCCGATCTCGTAACGCGTAGAATTGATTACGAATGGTTTGGTTCAATGGGTTAGAACGGGTGCCTGAGGTAATGGTGACAAACCGATAATCTTCTTCAGATGAATATATTGTATCTTGCACCCGAATGACTTCCGGTGGATAGAAAAATTGCCGTTTGCCTTGCACCGTCCCGTCAGAAAGTGCTGCCAATTTCGCGCCCAAACTTTTCTTGACCGCGCCCGTCCCAGTACCATTGTTCAAGTCAAGCCGCCACACGTTGCCACCCAGATCACCCACATAGAAGCTGTCTGGACTGTCGTCAGCGTTGTCATCATATATACCAATATTTGAAGGAATTTCGCAATTCATGCCATTGACTATCACGTCTGCGCCCGATCCCGCATTACTTGCCCACCAAATACGTTTCCCGGTGGCGGCATCGGCAATATAGATAGTATTACCAATGTTAGAAGTGCATCCTGATTTCAGATACGTGGAAGAATCGTTGTATTCTGCACCGTTGTTATAGCCACCACCAAAAACTAGGGCACTACAACCAAGAGCAGGTTTCGCACAATTTGCAAATCCCTTTGGCAGTTCAATGGGTTTGGGCAAAGACCATGTTAATCCTAGTCGTTCATAACCCGGCGAACAATCACTTGAACCATCGGGACATAACGATTTGGAATCACGCGGTTTGCCATCTTTATCAACCCCAACCCCGCCCTTAATTACCCACATTAATTTTGGTTTATTTGGAGTAGTAACGTCTAACGCATAGATATTTCTTCCCCCACTCCGCATAGAAAAATACACGATTACTCGACCAATGGAACCATCTTTTCGATCCCGAATAATACTGGTTGCAGTACCATCAATGCCATAAATCCGTTCCCCGGTGGCTTCATTCTTCTTCAGCTTCTGTTGGATAGGTAGCAGGTCTGGTGGTAAAAATGCCCAATCTTCCTTGCCTGTATTGGCATCGATCATCCGAATCAAGCCATCATTGGTACCCACGAATAACTTTTTAATCGGATTTTTTTCGGTACCAAAAGTTATTTCTACTGGACTACTGTGTAAAGGATCGCCAAACGCCCAGCGATCATTGCCGCGAATCCAGTTAATCAGAGCATCACGTTCATCATCACTCATCTCAGAATTCACTTGGTTATCTGTGACGGTGCCGGACAGACCGAGCAACAGTTGTTTCGTTAATTTTTGATTTGACCATTGGATGAGATTATCCGCTGTATCCAGTTCAATATTTCGATTGGGTTTGTTGACATCATTGACATTTTCGCTACCCGTGTAGGTGAAAATTTTGCGCGAGGAGATCATATTACTGAGTACGCCCCCCGCGCCGCCCTTGGTCACCACCATCCCGTCTGGTTCATCGCTCCATACGCTGGTCGCCGTTTCTTTGATACCCCGTGTTATCTCATCGACTGCTGGGTTCCCGTTTTTATCAACAATATTCCCACTGACTATCCTAAATTTTTTGATATTTCCATCCCATAACGGTGTTTGACTGGGTTTGAAAATGGCAAAGTAAATTTCATTGTTGTGGGAAATCCGATTGAAGGCATTGATGGAAACGCTGGGCGCGGCATACGAGGTGGAATCCACAATCGCAGAGGCGACAATATCGGTGAACGCGGTGACCAGATCGCCAACCGAACTGGCTTCGTGGAAATTTCCTTTACCCAATTTTGCCCATTCCCTCAGATATGCCATCGCAGATTTATTGTCTTCCGTCAGTCGTTGATTGACGACCCATTTCTTGGTATGGACGCAAAGAGGTAAACTCAGATTCGCATTGATTTTTTCGTCTGCACAATCGGTATAAGCAGTGCCCAAACTGAATCCGATGGTGTGCACCGTCACATTTGATTTGGTATTCAGAAACTTAATCACGTCTGCACCGCACAGTTCATAATTGGTGAATTTTCCACCATCCAAACGGGTTGTCATACAACCGCCACCGATCATCCGTTTAACATTTTCTTCTGCGCGATTGACTGTTGCCAAACCGTCTGTCAGGAAGATCACATAATTTCCAGCACATTTTGCGTCTTTGGGCTTGATATAAGTGGAATCACCCTCAATTTTTTCCCCCGCGCAATTGGGCGACCACGGATCCGATGAAGTGCATTGATCAGGAGTCACCACTCGTCCACCGTTGTAGCTGCCGGGATGACTAATCCGATGTCTTGCCGCGTGGAAGTTAAAGTTCGACCATATTTTCTCAGCTTCTCTTGCAGATTTACCGATCACGGCTCTATTAGCGGCTTTGTACTCTTCATCAGTCACTTGATAACGTGATGAGCCATAACTTACTTTGCCACCGGTAAAATATTGTGCCACTTCATACACTGCGGGCACCAAGTTAGTCGAGCCACCAATCCCATTTTCCATCTGTTGCACTTTTTCTTTCAACCGATCCCGCACGGTGCTATAAACGGAACCGGAGGCTGAAGCCAAGGGTCCCGATACTTCAATGCGTAGTCCGACCGATTTTGCCGGGTTACTTTCATACGCAAAGGTTTTACGCACCCCTGTACCTTCGATAAACAGCGACATGTTATTGCCCGCTGCCCAACCGCCTTGATTTACAATCGCTTGTACCACACTTTTGACATCTGGACTGGTGTAAGTTTTCCCCGTCACCCACGGCGTTGCTGCATCAATATTCCACTTGACCGCGCCGGTTTTGGGACGTTTTGACAGTTCAAAATTATCGCCGGAATAAGTTGTGCCGGTGGCGGTCCCAAAAATTTTCGAGTTCGCACTGAGCTCACCGGTGATGCTGAGGCTGGCACTTTTAATCGGGGGTTGATCGTCAGTTTTACCATTAAAAATCAGTTCAGCTTTTAAGATTTGCGAACCTTGAGCAATGGGAATATTGTTAAAACGCACCCCAATCATACGTGACGTTTCATACGTTCCCATTTCCATCGATCCAGTTATATCCTTGAGATATAACGTTCCCGTTGGCGAACCGGATTGATCGCGCAATTCTTCTTCGGCATCGTCAATTGAACTTTTCACCGAAGCCGTAAACAGACTCTTGGTACAAGCCTTGGGATCAAATTTTTCAACTTCATACTCAACTTTCAATACGGGCGAGAGATTTTGAGTTTCCACCCCCAAGGTAGGGTCAATATAATCAAACGAGAGGGCTTTGCGTAATCCGGTTTTATCCGAACTCACCACAAATGCCATGCTATTACCACCGCACCAACCGGCTTGATTAACCACTTCTTGCACCACATCTTTTAACTCCGGACTGGTGTAATTTTGTCCTTGAGTCCAAGCAGGTACATTCCATTTCGTCACCGCAGTCGTCAAAGAACGGGATGAAATATTGCTGTCTGTATTGGCAAATGTCGCAGCATCAGCAATTTTTTCCGCTTGAATATTCAAATTTGTCGCCGCCGACCGAGATTCACCACTGGTAAATTGAATTACCGCGCTACGAATTTTGGCTTTTGGCACGATACGCACGCTTTGAAACCGTAAACCCACTTTTTGATTTTCTGGCGGATCCATGGTATAGGTGATTTTTAACTTGGGCATGGTGGATAAATCTGCTTTATTCTGTGCCAAATCATCAAGTTCTAAAAAACGTCTGCCAGAGTTCATGTCATAAGCGGTGGGATTAAAAGCGGCATCGTGATCCGTGCGCACAAATCTGAAGCCAATGGAAGTTGTGTCTTGACTTGTTGTACTATTTTTTTCAACCACTTCTTGCACAATGGCAGATAAATCCGTCGTAGCAACCTTGCCATTGGCGGGCCACGTCCCCACTTGATCCGAAGTCCAACGGGCAGAATTTTCCGTCTTAATCCAGTTTTTCGTAATTTGTGCGGTGGGCGCAGGTGTGTTGGGGGACAAGTTGGCAGGTAGCGGAACATCGGTACACATATCAGTATTTTTAATCACTGCGGGATGGTTTTTCTTATCAGATGCGCCTATTCCCCAAGGTACTTGAAATGCCGGTGGATTGGCAACCCCATGAATCATTAAATCCACCGTCTTCCCGTTGTTTGGATAATTCCCGGTAGAAAATTCAACTTTGGCATCCAAAATAGTCGCACCCTTGGGAATTTTAAACCCAGTAAAGCGCAATCCTACAATCCCATCGCCCCACAACGGTGAAGTTGAACCGCCACCGCCAAGCCATGTCGAACCATAACCAAAACACATGGTTCCCGCCGGCTTGCTCCCACCGCCCAACATTTCCCGTCCCACATTGTAACCGGTTAAATCTAACACGCCTGTGCTATTTCGCACTTCAATTCGGCTGTTGCTATCGGTGACGGGATTAGTCAGTGTGGTAGTCACTTCAACCGCTTCTTTTCTCATATCCGGCGGTAACGTCGTCACCATTTCGAGCGGACTGCGTTCTAAAACCACCTTACCACTGCCACTTTCTTCTGCATCATCAGAAGATTGTCCCACAGGAATATTCAATTGTGGTGGTAAATCCTGCTCACCAAAAATGTCTGCTGTGGGGGAGTTGATATCGGCAATGGGGAAATTAATCGCCGCGCCGCGCGAACTGGTGTTGCTGGAAAAAGTCGCTAACCCAATGTTCGCTTTATCCATTGTTGGACTGTCAAGCACTTGCAACAGAGCTTCGGTCAGCCGATCAATCCGTTTGGTGCCGCCATAAAGTTTTGTTCCATCTGGACCGTATTCGTAATATGCCATACTGGACGAACGGTCAAGCACGAATAAAATGTTGGGACGAGATGCGTCAGAAGAAACATCTGTGACCACCTGATTTTTATAGATTTCCGTATCATCGGCAAACGCCGGGGGCGCGGCAATCCCTGCCATCAAGCCCATATTCAGGGAAAATAGAAAAACGATTAAACGTCTCATTTCATGACTCCTTCATAATACATTTAGAAAATAAATTGTTAGAAACAGTCGGTTGGTATATCTCCATATGAACGATCCCCGGAAGAACACTCACTTCGATCATTATTTCCATTACTGGTGGGAATAATTCGAGACATCCCTCCCCTGAGCATGACCCGCGGCGCATTGACATCTTTGCGACTTCTGCTAGTGCTTTTGATAATGAAATTCAGTATGCAATCCCCAGCACATTTAGCCTTGCCCGACTTGTCAGGATAAAAATCCTTAGAACGAATCGTTTGTATTTCAAGCGCATTGCTCACACTGTCTGCACATACACCTGTTGTTTGTGGAACGACGGGATTATTGCTATCAAAACAATAATACTCTGGTGGCATGAGATTACCTTCGGCGCGCATGGCAATATCAACAAGTTTCTCAACTTTGTTGTCTGTATAGGTGATTGGGATTTTTAAACCAATTTCAGCAATTTGCAAAGCCCGGTTCATTTCAGTAGTATTGGCTGCCATCTTGGTTTCTAACTTGGTGGAATCTAACGCACTGATGCCCAACATGGTTAGAACAATCAACAACATCAGAGAGATAATCAACACAGCCCCTTGTTGTCGCTGGAATGGCTTAAATTGGCAAAGTGGTGTGTTCATTTTAACTATTCCTCACTTGAATCACGGTACTAAACAAACGGTGGCGATAACCGATCTCAAAACGTCGAGTGCTGGGGTTATAAATCAGATTGCTATCCAGTTCAAAATCAGTATTTTGCGCTTCATAAATGTCATAGCGTCTATTCGCCGTGCGCATCAACAAGGTAATTCGGACACTGACCACGTTGCCCGCGGTGGGTAAACTGTCATAGCGATTCGCCGCGCCGTCTGCATCAGTATCAACGCCATAGCGTAACTGCATATTTTCAACCCCCTCGATGAAGAGTTCACCATTGGGCGCGTCTGAAGAAAATTTAAATAAACCAAAACCATCATCATTATCTTCCGCATCGCCATCGCCATTTTTATCTAAAGCAACGACTTGATAACGCGTGGGAGTCGCGGTGTTAAAAACTTCGACGGGCCAGCGATAGGGGCGTTGTAACGTTTGCTGTAACGTGATGGTCGATGTGCCCATATTGACCGCTTGCACTTTGTAAATATCACTTCCTCCACAGTCGGATATAACAATATTTTCCCCAGCGGCAGGAATATCCGAAGATTCAATGGGATCAAAAACGATCTTATTGGTGGTTCTACTAAACTCCTGAGTAATTGTTGCTTGATTCCAATTGGGCAGTTCAATCGGCTTACCTAAAAAGCTCAGTGATAACATATCTGAGCCCGGCACATTTTTCGCCAACTGTTGTGGTTTTAAAATATAATCGCCTTGAGGATTCTTGATCGCAATTTGTAACTTGGTCGCAGGTTGTTGACCATCGGTACTGTTGACAAAGGCTTGTCGAGTCATGCCGACGGGAGGCGAACCCGCACATCCAAAATAGCCCCCCATCCGCAAGTTAAAACTCATTTCATCCACTAAAAATCGCGCATTTTCTTGTAATCCGGCAAGTTCAGTTTGTAATCCGTAAGTTCGCTTGCTACTCGACAAAATGTGAAACACCCCCGCCATCAAGATCAAGCTAAGTGACATGGCAATGAGAATTTCTAAAAGACTCATGCCTCGTTGGGGTCTGAAATTGCTTGAAAAGATTGGTATTGCATTCATCATAACTCTCCAAATCATTGAAGCTGTAAAGGAACTCCCAAAAAGTTCGTTTTTTTAACCTATTGATTTTACATCGCTGAAAAATGAAAAGACAGGCTTTTTTCACAGTCTCATTGCATTATAGCGTGACTACCCAGCTTTGCACACGTTTATCATTTTCATCTTTCTGCTCATTCAACCATTTGATACTGATAACATAACGATTGGGAGGGTTCCAAGTGATTTGTGCTTCGCCGCCGGGCAACGTTTTTTCCAACAAAGTTTTCCATGAATAGAGGTCAAAATCAACCACTTGCGCCGCAGTACATGTATTTTTAGTACAATCGTTTGTCAGTTCTGTGGGCAATTGTTTTTGATAGCTACCGGTTTTTGCAACGACTTCATTGGCGCGCATTCGATCCATGATGTCATAAGCAAGATAACTGGCTTGAGTGTAGAGATAGGACAGATGGTTAAATTGTTGCCCCTTGGTCTGCAAAATCGCCACGCCTAACAAGCCAACGGACAAGATAACCAACGAGACCAACATTTCTAACATGGTAAAACCATCCATGAAACGTTTGTGACGAGATTTAACACCCTCGTGAGGGGAATCTTGAGAAAATTGAGTATCCATAACTTCATGACCTATTTGTGTTATTTCTGAGATGGATGTTAGGGTTTTGCCGCAGGAATACAAGGATATTTCGGATTGTCTAAAACCACCCGTCCCGTTGCTTCCACTTTCACCAATCGCCCATAAGGATCGCCGGTGGTTCGCTTCTTCACGCACACGCTGAAAAACAAGGAATTGATCCGCGCTTCGATGGCTCTTCCTTGACGATTGTAACTTATGCTGGGTTGTAGATTTTTTTCTAAAATTTCGATATTATCGTCTGGAAAATCAAAGGTTTTTATCACCGTAGGCGTGCTTCCCTTGGGATTGACCACCACTTTCCAACCCTTGCTCCAATTGTTGACGGTCTTGTCAACCGGTAATAAGCCGATCTTGCCACCGCGCACCACTGCCTCAGAACGCGCATAATTAAGCGAATTGACTAACAAATTGGTTCGGGTCGTAATCCGATTGTTTAAAATTGAATATTGCAAGTTTGGCAAGGCATAGGTTGCAATAATTCCCATAATAGCAATCACGACCATCAGTTCGATAAGCGAAAAACCGTGTTGTGTTTTCATATAACCACCTGACCTATCACTGCTTGTTAAGATAACAACATTGTGAATTGATTGATTGTGCGATGTGAACATATTAAAAAGGGCAATAATTTCACCAACTGCTATCGTTCATTTTAATGCAGAACAGCTTAAAATTTGGGCATCTCACATTTTCACCATCGTGCCCGCGTTGGCGAAATCGAATTGGCTATATTGTCACCAATCATTGTGTAATTGTCACGTAAATTAGGACAAGAGGATGAGATTGAGAGATTAATGGAATCTAATGCTATTTGTAATGATTAAAAAAGCTCGAATCACGGGGCAATTGTGGTATCAATCACAATGATAAAAACGAAAGTTAGACTGGGCGAACATGGATTTTTGACGATAATTTCCTCGTTCTCATGCGCCAGTGTGGGAATGCCGTCCAGACGCGCCAGTGTCACAAGTGAAAACATTAATATGATGAATTTATTCGATAAAATAATTATTACTCCCAGCATATCAAACGATAGCCCACTTCCCAACGGATGATAATCTCCATTTTTCCTCGTCACTGGTGTAAAATAAAAAATTGTTTTTGATTTTCACCCTCAGCGTCTGCGCCCACTCTATGCAAAATATTCATGCCCATCGTATTTTAATTCTGGATTTTGGCTCACAATACACCCAATTAATCGGTCGTCGGGTACGTGAAGCCCAAGTTTACTGCGAAATTCGCCCCTACGATATCAACGAACAAATCATTCGCGATTTCCAACCCAAGGGCATTATCCTGTCTGGCAGTCCGGAATCCGTCTATGATAACCCAGACTGTCGCGCCCCAGATTGCGTGTTCACCTTGGGCGTGCCCGTATTGGGGATTTGTTACGGAATGCACACGATGGCACTACAATTGGGGGGCAAGGTCGAATCTTCCAATCTGCGAGAATTTGGTCATGCCCAAGTGCGGCTCCGGGGCAAATCTGAACTGTTTCGAGCCATTGAAGATCATCTCAGTCCCGCGGGACATGGCTTACTTGACGTGTGGATGAGTCACGGCGACCGAGTCAGCGAAATGCCACCGGGATTTAAACTGATGGCTTCGACCGAAAATGCACCGATTTCCGGCATGGTTGATGACACTCACCACTTTTACGGCATCCAATTTCACCCAGAAGTCACCCATACTCCACAAGGAAATCGCATCATCAAACGGTTTGTTCACGATATTTGTGAATGCGGTAAGCTCTGGAATCCACGCAATATTATTGAAGACATTATTCAACGTGTGAATAAACAAGTCGGTGATGACGAAGTGATTTTAGCCCTCTCCGGCGGCGTTGATTCCTCAGTTGTTGCAGCATTATTACACGAAGCGATTGGCAAACAACTCACCTGTGTATTTGTTGACAATGGCTTATTACGACTCAACGAAGCCCAACAAGTGATGCAAACTTTCGCGCAACATCTGGGGGTCAAAGTCATTTTAATCAATGCCGAACAACGCTTTTTAACCGCCCTACACGGCATCACCGATCCTGAGCAAAAACGCAAAATTATCGGCAACTTATTTATCGAAGTCTTTCAAGAAGAAGCCGCCAAACTCCATCAAGCCAAATGGTTAGCGCAAGGCACAATTTATCCCGATGTCATTGAATCCGCAAAATCGGGCAGTAAATCGCATGTCATTAAATCTCATCACAATGTTGGCGGTCTGCCAGAAACCATGCACTTGAAGTTAATTGAGCCATTGCGTGAATTATTCAAAGATGAAGTGCGTATTTTAGGGGTAGAACTGGGTTTGCCGACTGAAATGGTACAACGTCATCCCTTTCCCGGTCCCGGTCTTGGCGTGCGAATTTTAGGAGAAGTGCATAAAGAATTCGCCGACATTTTGCGTCAAGCCGATGCCATTTTCATTGAAGAATTGTATCATCATGATTTATATCGCAAAGTGAGTCAAGCATTTACCGTATTTTTGCCGATTAAATCGGTGGGCGTGATGGGCGATGCGCGCAGCTATGACTACGTGATTGCACTGCGAGCGGTAGAAACCACAGATTTTATGACCGCTCACTGGTCGCACTTGCCACACAAATTTTTAGAAATTGTCTCAAATCGCATCATCAACGAAGTGAAAGGCATTTCTCGTGTGGTTTACGACATTTCTGGCAAACCGCCCGCCACGATAGAATGGGAATAAATGACTGTTTTTATTCAAGAAACTGGAACAGGGCAGCCCTTAATCTTGCTACATGGCTGGGGATTTAATCACCACATTTGGCAACCCCTCATTGAACCTTTGGCGGCGCGTTGGCGAATTTATCAAGTCGATCTGCCCGGACACGGTCAAAGTGCCCCTTGTGCCTATCAACTGCCTATTTTAATTGAAAAACTTGCCGCGCAGTTACCCAAAAATGCGATCTGGGTGGGTTGGTCATTGGGGGGCTTGGTGGCAATGGCGATGGCGCGTTGGCAACCGGAATATGTGCAGAAATTACTGCTTGTTAGCACCTCACCCCGTTTTATCACTGCGCCGGATTGGCAACATGCGATGACTCCCGAAGTGCTGCAACAATTTGGGCAAAATTTACAACGCGATACTCTGGTCACGCTAAAAAAATTTCTTGCATTACAAGTGCTTCACAGCGAAACCGCCCGGCAACAATTACGAACTTTGCACCATCTGCTCGAAAATTCACCTGTACCCACGATTGAGACGCTAGAAGACAGTTTACAACTCTTACTGACCGCAGACTTGCGTCATGAATTGCAATATATTCAATGTGATACTCTGCTCTGTTTGGGAGCCAAAGATGCACTTGTCCCGGTGGGCGTGGGAGCAGATTGTCAAGCATTATCAAGCAAGTTACGCAAAGTTATTATCAAGCCAGCGGCGCATCTGCCCTTCTTATCGCACCCCACGCTGTTTTTAGCCATCATGCGAGATTTTATTGATGAATCGACCTGATTTTTTAGACCTCGACCAAGTTTCTGCAAGTTTTGGCAGGGCAGCTTCCGATTATGAGAAATACGCGCAATTACAAAAACAAATCGCGGATAACTTATTGGAAAGAATCCAAGAACTGAATTTAAAACCTCAAGTTATTTTAGACGTGGGGTCGGGAACGGGATATTTGGCGCGTCATCTGGCGAAAATGTATCCGGCGGCACACATTTATCATCTCGATCTTGCCCTGCCAATGCTTCATCATGCCAAAAACCGAATAATTAACAAATTTGCATTTTTTACGCAGCCGAAACAACACTTTATTTGCAGTGATGCTGCATTTTTACCGATAGCCGACCGGCAGATTGATTTATTGGTATCCAACCTGATGTTACAATGGTGTAATGAAGTAGAACAAGTCGTTAGCGAATTTGCGCGGGTGTTGCAATCGGACGGAGCGTTATTGTTTAGTACGTTTGGATTGGATACTTTGCAAGAATTACGCAATTGTTGGGCGCAAGTCGATGACAACAGCCATTTAAATCATTTTTTTGACATGCACGAGTTAGGTAACGCATTGTTTCATAGCGGTTTAGTCAATCCCGTGATGGATACCGAATGGACAAAAAGTTATTATGCTGAAGCGAAAATATTAATGCAAGAATTGAAAGCCATCGGAGCGCACAATGTGACTGCGGCACGACCACGAGGTTTAATGGGGCGACAAAAATTTTCTCAAGTAATTCAACATTATGAACAATATCGCACTGCGGCGGGATTGCCCGCAACGTATGAAATTATTTATGGCTATGCCCGCGGACGCAAAGCAGATGAGCAAATAAAACAACAAGATGGCTCAATTATCATTCCATTATCTTCCATCCCACGAAAATTATCCTAACCTACTCATTAATGAACACTTTTTTTCCACCGATACGACGTAACTGGCATGATCCGTGGGTGTGGGGCGTGCCGAGTTTTGCCATGATCAGCCTGTTAATCATTCATTTTGGGAACTGGAACCAAGTTATTTTTTTATTTTTCAATGGGTTCAGTCGTAGTACCGGAGATGAGTTGTGGAGTCATTTGACCTTGCTGGGTGATACATTAATCATCCTTTGTCTTGCTATTTTATGGTTAAAATCTCGCGCAGATATCGCATGGGCAATGACTTTGGCAGCGATTGTCGCGACTTTATTTATTCATGGAATCAAGCCATTGGTTGATTTACCACGTCCCGCTGCGGTTTTACCTCCCGAATCATTGCACATCATTGGAAAAGTGCTGCGACATCACTCATTTCCATCAGGACATACCGCGACAATTTTTACCTGCGTTGGTGCGATTGTATTGCAAAGTCGAAATAACTTATTGAATAATCTGCTTATTTTGCTGGCGTGCATGGTGGGCATCTCGCGCTGTGTGGTTGGGGCGCATTGGGTGCTGGACGTGTTGGCGGGTATGGCGGGCGGGTGGACAGCGGCATGGTTGGGGGTAATTTGGGCGCGGTGGTGGATATATCGGCAGAGCTATTCGCTGTGGTTGGGAACAATTTTTTCGTTATGTATTCTCTATTTATGGATGTATCCGTTGAACTATCCACATACATTTGTATTTCAAAAAGTATTCGCGATACTGTGCACTGTTGCTGCTATCCAATTCTGGCTCACAGTCAGATTCAAAAAACAATAGTT
>DYNO01000201.1 GCA_020721025.1 Thiomargarita sp.
AAAATAGAAACAGCTTAATCTACATGGCTTAAAGATGTCAAATCGGTTCTATAATACTCAAGATTCAGCGATGAAAATAAGCCAATGATAGTGGCGGTTAAAAATTACTATAAAATCATAAGTTTAAAAATAATTTTGGGTACAATAGCGAAGCCAAGTTTCAAACGTGACGCAGGGCGGGCGCATGTAAATTTCAGAAATTATTTATGGGTTGAGAACTCCTTAGAATTCTTGCCAATGTGCCAACGCGTTTTCATGTTAAAATGGAAAGTTAGATGAATATTTAAGTTTTAAACACACATGAATTACCAATGAGAGATCAAGCATGATAATGCAGTATTTTCAACCAATTATCAGATTTTTTTTGGTTTTGACGATATTGGTCAACGTTTCAAGTTGTAGTTTTTTTGAGGAACGCGATGAAACCGAAGGGTGGTCAGCACAAAAAATTTATAATGAGGCAAAAGATCATTTTAATTCAGGTGATTATGAGCGTGCCATCAAGTATTATGAAGTGCTCGAAGCCCGTTATCCATTTGAGCGATTGACGCAACAGGGACAATTGGATGTGGTTTATGCGTATTATCGCTGTGAAGAGCCTGAATCGGCAATGGCGGCGGCGGATCGGTTTATCAAGCAATATCCCCGTCATCCGTTTGTTGACTATGCGTACTACATGAAAGGACTCATCAATTTTGAACGTAATATCAGTCTGTTGGATAAAGTGTTTCCTGTGGATAAATCACAACGGGATACCAAGACAGAAATTGCGGCATTCAATGACTTTGCTACGTTGGTGAAGTTGTTTCCACAGAGTAAATACAGTCAAGATGCCCGTCAACGCATGATTTTTTTGCGTAACAATTTGGCGATGTACGAGGTGCATGTGGCTAATTTTTATATCAAACGTGGTGCGTATGTGGCGGCAGTGAATCGAGCGAAAAACGTGTTGGAAAAATATCAAGGCACCCCCGCCGTTCCCGAATCGTTGGTGGTGTTGGCAAAATGCTATAAAGTGATGGGAATGAATGAATTACTGCAAAGTACCATGCGGGTGTTTAAACAAAATTATCCATCCCATCATGGACTAAAAGAGATTGACGCATTGGCTGTGGTCAACGGTTGACAAAGGACGGAGGACAGAAGGCAGAATTTCAGAGTATTACAATAGAATTTTGCCGTCACTAAAATTATCTGTCTTCCCGCCGCCGCAATAATATTTCGATTTGTCACGGACGAAAAATTTAGGAGTTTCAATGAAATATCGTTTAATCCATCATACAAAATATGAATATAATGACTCTGTATCATTGTGTCATAATGAAGCCCACATTATTCCGCGCACCACTTCTTTTCAAACGGTGCTGAATAATCGGATAGATATCACTCCTTCACCAACGTTACAGTATGATCGTATTGATTTTTTTGGCAATCCGACCACATATTTTTCAATTCAATACCCACATCGTCAATTGTCGGTAACTTCGTTAAGTGAAGTGCAACTACAAGATACTTATCATGATTTAGACAATTCGCCTTATTGGGAAAAAGTCAGAGAAACCCTAGCCAGCGACAGTGTGAATCCCCGTTTGCTCGAAGCACGAGAATTTTTGCTTGATTCGCCATTTATCACAGCAACCGCGGAGCTACGGGCGTATGCATTACCCTCATTCGTGCCGGGACGTTCGATCTTGCACGCAACCAATGATTTAATGAATCGCGTGTTCACAGAATTCGTTTATGATCCGCATTTTACCACAATTGTTACACCGTTGGAGGAAGTTCTAGCTCACAAACGGGGGGTCTGTCAGGATTTTGCTCACTTGATGATTGGTTGTGTGCGTAGCATGGGATTGGCAGCCCGCTATGTCAGTGGCTATTTAGAAACACTTCCCCCCCCCGGACAAGTGAAATTGCAGGGCAGCGACGCATCTCACGCATGGTTAGCGGTGTTTGTGCCCGAAGTGGGCTGGGTGGACTTCGATCCAACGAATAATAAAATTCCAATTAATCAACATATTACAACTGCATGGGGACGTGATTATAGCGATGTCACGCCGTTGAAAGGAATTATTTTTGGAGGCGGGGAGAATGTATTAACCGTTTCGGTGGATGTGCAACGTATTTAAGCCTTCACACCATCACCAATTTTCGATGAATCGACTGAATAAATTAAAGTGAAGTTGATTTATCCAATTATTTTTATTGTAAAATCAACTCGTTGAAAATAAACTCTTCCTTGTATAGACTTGAACATCATGAATATTTCGTCGTTTCAACAAGCCATTCAAACCGCGATTGCAGATCACACGCCGCTACAACTGATTGGTGGCAATAGTAAAAAATTCTACGGACGGGAAATCACCGGGCTGCCACTGCATCTCGCGGAATATCGCGGCATTTTGAGCTATGAGCCCAGTGAGCTAATGATTACCGCCCGCGCCGGTACGCCATTGCAAGAGATTATCGCCACTTTAGCCAATAAAAATCAATGTCTTGCCTTTGAACCTCCGCTTTTCAGTGAAACGACCACCTTGGGTGGCATCATTGCTTGTGGGTTTTCAGGTCCGGCTCGTCCTTATTCCGGCGCGGCGCGGGATTTTGTGCTCGGCGTGAAGTGTTTGAATGGCAAGGGAGAAATGCTTAATTTTGGCGGACAAGTGATGAAAAACGTTGCCGGTTATGACGTATCACGGCTCATGGTGGGCGCGTTGGGAACGCTGGGGGTTTTGTTAGAAATTTCCTGTAAAGTCTTACCGTTACCGTGTGAAACTGAAACAATTCGGCTACCCATCACCTCAGAATCTGAAGCGTTGGCAATCATTTTAAAATACACGCACGCCAATCTTCCGATCACTGCCAGTTGTTTTGAAGGCGAAGGGGTCTATTTGCGGTTGGCGGGAGCGAATTTAAGCGCGGTGCGAAAAGAGATCACCAGCGATGTTTATCTCGAACCGCAACCAGGGCAGCAGTTTTGGCAACAATTGCGGGATCAACAGTTAGATTTTTTTCAGACGAATCAAGCAATTTGGCGTTTATCGGTACCGGCAACAACGCCACCTTTAAAATTGGCAGGAAAAACATTGATTGAATGGGGAGGTGCATTGCGGTGGTTGCGTAGTGAATTGTCAGCACAAGAAATTCGTGAAGTGGTCACCGCAGTGGGAGGACATGCAATTTTGTTTAGGGGGGGAAATCGACAAGGTGAAATTTTTCATCCCCTGCCCCTGAATTTAGAAACGCTGCATCAACGCTTAAAAGCACAATTTGATCCACATAACATTTTGAATAGAAACAAGATGTATGCAACGTGGTGAACAATAAAGTCTGAACTATAGTTTTCATCATTGACCTTCATTGACCTAATCAATATAAATCATGAAAATCAGGTTAATTATGTAAATTACGGTTCAGACGATTGATTTTTAACCGATCCTAAAAAGTTATGAATTGTTCGGACAAGATGTGCGAATGGTTCTCACTTCGTTCACGTCGTCAACACAACTGCTTGATTACTCAAGTCTTACGTCATTCTTACGTGCATTTAGAGTCCCGCCGGATCGTGTCGTGGACTTATAGCTTTAATTAATAGAAATAAACGTGCGCCGTTTCGTTAGGTATCAAGGGTTTGGTTATCGCCATAAGATACAAGTATCTTTATAAAACGGTGTCTATTTCTACAGCACTTCGACTTTAGTATAGCGCAGCAAAGCCGATAGCGCAACAGCAAGAGCGATAATTGAAACTAACTCTGCTATGATTCGGTGTAAATCCTAATAAATCATAGCAAAGTTAGTGATAGTTGTCAACCCACGCCTAATTCTTTACGCCAGTTCGGATAAAGTTGATCGGCATCAAAGTGGAATGATTCAAAGGCACGAGCTAACTGCTTGTGACTCTTCGCATATTCCAACAAATCAACTTTATCGCGCCACGCATGATAGGCTTGACGAATTGAAGTTGCGCCTTCTGCGGGTCCATCTAAATGACCGTAAGAACCACCGCCAGAAGTCATGATCAAATTGGCATGTCCCAGATTATTAAAGAATCCTTGGGTACGCAACGCATTCATACCGCCTGAAATGATTGGAGTTGTGGGATTCATGCCATACCATTCTTGAGAAAAGTAAGGACCATCTGCCACATCATTTTCGATCATCGCGGCAATAATTCTATCGCCCGCTTCGCCTTCCATTTTACCAAAGCCCATCGTACCCGTGTGAATGCCTGATGCCCCTTGTAACCGTGACATTTTCGACAATACAAATGCCGTGTAACCCCGTTTGGCTTGATTGGAAGTGACCGCGCCATGTCCTGCACGATGATAATGTAAGAATTGGCTAGGGAAATAGCGACGCGCTAAAGTAATGGCTGAAGGGCCCCCAACGTAACCGTCGATTAAAAAGGCAACGTGGCTGGCATCATTCCCAAACGTTTCTAAAACGTATTCGCCGCGAGCAATGATTTCATAAGGATCATCCGCAGTGATGTTAGCAGAAAATAATTTCGCTTCACCCGTTTCATCTTGCGCCCGTTTCATTGCATCTGCCACGAGGGGAATGACTTTCCGCATCGGTGCAAATACTTGATTGCCTTGTGGTTCATCATTTTTAATGAAATCGCCACCCAACCAGAACTGATAAGCCGCATGAGCAAACGGTTCTGGGCGTAATCCCAATTTTGGCTTAATAATCGTACCGACGATAAATCCACCGTCTTTCGTAGGACGACCGAGAATGCGCCATAAATCCGAGATAGTGGTCGCAGGTCCATCAAAAAGTTGCAAGTATTGGCGAGGCACGTAGAAATCATACATTTTGGCATATTCTACATCGCCCATGCCTTGATTATTCCCAATGGCAAGTGTGAGGAAAGAAACAATCATCGCACGACCGTCGGTGATGTTACGATCAAATAAATCAACGGGATAGGCAATCTTCACTAATTCATTTTTTTCGTGCGCTTCATACACCAATGCATCTACAGAGCGGGTGTAATCATCAGTGGTACAGACTTCAACATTGGTTCCTGTGGAGGATTCCGCTGCAAAGTGTGCGGCTGTTGCTACAAAATCATAACCGCTTTTGGGTTTCATTTGATAAGCAACCAGAACATGCTTACCACCTTTAATCAGGTCTTCTTCTTTTAAATCAAAATTAACATAGCGATAGGTTTGATCTAATGCCATTTTGTTCTCCTTTTGTGAGATAACGAACGATTACTTTGTTTTACAATAATTTTGAACGATGTATCCGAATCTGGAATAGTCATGAACAATGACACGAGCATTTAAGCATATTAGTGAATCATGATATAGAACCGATTTGACATCTTTAAGCCATGTAGATTAGGCTGTTTCTATTTTCGTATGAACAGCGGTTAAAAATGTCGTTAAGCGTTTGTAAAAAACCAAACGTTATTCAC
>DYNO01000202.1 GCA_020721025.1 Thiomargarita sp.
AATCTATCAATTAGAATGAAACCAATTCGCTTGCCAAATTTCCTCAGCATACTCACGGATGGTACGGTCGGATGAAAATTTCCCCATGTTCGCCACATTCAAGATCGCCTTGCGCCACCATAAATCTGGTTTACGATATAAATCATCTACTTGCGATTGACACGCCACATACGCCGCATAATCCGCCAACACCATAAACCGATCCCCCCCCAATAACAACGCATCCACCACAACTTTAAAACGATCAGGCTCTTGTGGGGTAAAATAGCCCTGACTCAGCATATCTAATACATGTTTTAATTCTGAATTGCTGTGATAATAATCCCAAGGATTGTAACCACGCGCTCGTAACTGATTGACTTCATTCACCATCAAGCCAAAAATAAAAATGTTCTCCGCGCCCACTTCATCCCGAATTTCCACATTCGCCCCATCCAACGTGCCAATTGTCAGCGCGCCATTCAAGGCAAATTTCATATTTCCCGTGCCCGAAGCCTCCATCCCCGCGGTGGAAATCTGTTCTGACAAGTCCGCGGCGGGAATCATTAACTCTGCCAACGACACATTATAATTTGGGACAAACACCACTTTTAACCGTTGCCCAATCACTGGATCATTGTTGATGACTTCTGCCACATTATTGATGAGTCGAATAATTTGCTTTGCCATGTAGTAACCGGGTGCGGCTTTTCCTGCAAAAACCACCGTGCGCGGCAAAATATCGTCCTGCGGATTGGCTCGAATATAATTATAACGAGTGATGACATGTAGCAAATTCAACAATTGGCGTTTATATTCATGAATACGCTTGATTTGGATGTCAAACAACGAATTCGGATCAACCTCGATGCCCAATGGGCGTTGAAAAAATTCGCTCAACCGCTGTTTATTAGCAAGTTTAATTTCTTGAAAATGTTGACGAAATTCGGTATTTTCTGCCAGTGGAATCAAGCGACGCAATTGTGATAAATCTTTCAACCATTCTTTGCCAATGTGTTGATGAATCAGTTCTGCGAGGGTATGATTGGCTTGATTTAACCAGCGACGCGGCGTAATCCCATTGGTTTTATTAATAATTCGTCCGGGAAAAAATTCGTCGAAATCGGCAAAAATGGTTTGTTTCATCAAATTGGTGTGTAATTGTGCCACGCCATTGACCTTGTGACTGCCCACGACCGCCAGATGCCCCATACGCACATGTTTCATTCCTTCTTCTCCAATCAGCGACATTCGCCGCAATCGCTCGATATCGCCGGGGTAACGATAATTGACTTCTTTGAGAAAATGCGAATTGATGTCGTAAATAATCTGTAAGTGGCGCGGTAGAAGCGTTTCTAGGAGTTGTACTGACCATGTTTCTAACGCTTCTGGTAGCAAGGTGTGATTGGTGTAAGAAAAAGTACGCACTGTGATGTCCCAAGCACTGTCCCAATCAAGACGGTATTTGTCTAAAAGTAAACGCATCAAATCGGGTACTGCCAGCGCGGGATGGGTATCGTTCAATTGGATTGCGATTTTATCCGGAAATCCCTTGAGATCGTGGTGAGTTGAGAGGTAACGGCGTAAAATGTCTTGTAATGAAGCTGAGACAAAAAAGTATTCTTGTTTTAAACGCAGTTCGCGCCCTTTTTCGGTGCTATCGTCAGGATAGAGCACTTTTGATAAATTTTCGGAACTGTTTTTATCACGCACCGATTCAAAGTAGTTACCCTTGTTGAAATATTCAAGATGAAAATCCCGCGAAGCTTTTGCCGCCCACAATCGGAGATTATTCACAGTATGCGTACCATAACCTGCGACGGGAATGTCATACGCCATCGCCATCACCGCTTCTGTTTCACGCCAATCGTAACCCTTGCGCCCATGTTCATCGGTATATTCCACCACATGCCCACCGAAATTGACCGGATGTAACATTTCTGGGCGAGGAAATTCCCAAGGATTACCGTAACGTAGCCAATTATCGGGCTGTTCTATTTGTTGTCCGTCGTGTATTCGCTGATAAAACATGCCATATTCGTAGCGAATGCCGTAACCATAACCGGGAATATTTAAACTCGCCATCGAATCTAAAAAACATGCTGCCAATCGCCCTAAACCGCCATTTCCCAATGCTGGATCCGGTTCAAGTTCACAAATGCAACTGCGTGAAATATCCAATTGTTCAAGGGCTTGACAACAGAGTTCATAAATTCCCAAGTTCATCATGCTGTTGATTAACACGCGTCCGGTAAGAAATTCAAGCGAGAGATAATAAACCCGTTTGACATCATCGCGATAATATGTCCGCATGGAATCAATCCAACGTTCTGCCATATAATCTCTGACTAAATAAGCCGTTGCATTAAACCAATCGCGCTCGGTGGCTGTCGAAGGTTCTTTACAAACGGTATAAGTAAGATGTTTCAGAATACCCTGTTTGATGGTCTCGACATCTATTTGAATAAATTGTTTAACCAATTGATTTTGCATGTTTTTCACCAATAAGGTGGAGAGAGCTATGTTTGTGATTGCGAAACACCGATGAGTTTTGAATACATTTTAACACGACGCATTTTTGAACTTGGTGGATAATTTGAACAGATCAATCGTTTTCTCGAAATTGTCATCAGAATCTACATTCGTGAACTTGCCACCCCATAATTTCGTGTCAAAAACATTAATTCGATCCATGAATCAGTCGAAATCTTAACGCAATATTATCATCCTGACTGATGTAACACGACCGATTAATCTCGCAAAAATTCTTCCTCTCGACTGTTTGTCATTCAAATAATACCGCATATCCTAAGAAATCTTGTCAACAATTCTCAAATTTATTTGCACGAAATAATACTTTTATCAATATCCGTATTTGACGACACGCCCTAACCGTTTTGCTAACAGCAACCAACTCTTTTTGCGTTACCTTTGCTATTGCATTAAAGATGAGAAATGACGAATGTGATTGAATAAGCTCATAAAAATTAGCGTTCTGACAAAAAAACCAAATTTTTACCGATAGATTTTTAGCAATGTTTCGAGTATGATACGACTATTCCCATCTCGGTTGTTTGCCATTTCATGAATTCACCTCCAGTTTCTCAAGTTTCTTATCTCGAAATCACCGCCACCCATGAAGGACAGCGCATTGATAATTTTCTCGTCACACATTTAAAAGGAGTACCAAAAAGCCACATCTATCGGATTTTGCGCAGTGGTGAGATTCGTGTCAACAAAGGACGTATCAAACAAACTTATCGACTGCAAACAGGCGACATTATTCGCCTACCTCCGATTCGGGTGGCGGAATCTGTGACGATTACCCCAGAGGCAAATATTTTACAAGTTCTCGAAAATCATATTATTTATCAAGACGATGCCTTGCTCATTTTAAATAAACCGTCTGGTATGGCGGTGCACGGTGGCAGTGGCATCAGTTTTGGCGTTATCGAAGGTTTGCGCGTGCTGTATCCCAAGGAAAAAGCGTTAGAATTAGTGCATCGTTTGGATCGAGACACGTCAGGCTGCTTGATGATCGCGAAAAAACGCAGTATGCTCAAACAATTACACCAGATTTTGCGTGAAGACCAGATCACCAAAGAATATCTCGCCTTAGTGCGGGGTCAATGGAATCCCAGAGTCACCACCGTTTCCGCTCCATTACAAAAAAATGTCCTGCAATCTGGCGAGCGAATCGTTCGGGTGAATCCTGAAGGAAAAGAAGCAGTTAGCGAGTTTTACATCCAACAAAAATTCCCAATTGCCACCTTGGTACGCGTCAAATTAGTGACCGGACGCACCCATCAAATTCGCGTTCATGCCACCCACAGCGGACATCCAATTGCCGGCGATGAAAAATATGGCGATGAACAATTTAACGCTCAACTTCTTGAATTTAAACTAAAACGACTGTTTTTACACGCGGCAAAATTGGAAGTGCAACTGCCCGACACCAAGATTCGAGTCACCGCTCCGTTGCCTGCGGCATTACAAGACGTGTTACAACAATTGGATACTCATTATGGCAAAACCGTTTGAATTATTAGTATTTGATTGGGATGGCACCCTCATGGATTCAGAGGCGCGAATTGTCGATAGTTTTCAAGCCTCTATCGCCGAATTACACCTGCCCCGACGCACCGATCAGCAAATTCGGTTCATCATCGGATTGGGTTTAGAAGAATCCATTCAACGATTGTATCCTGATGAATTTAATCATCAACTTGCCCTAAATTTGATGGAACACTATCGCCAACACTTTTTCAGCCCTACTGCGGTTGCCACGCCCCTATTCCCCAATACAGCGGAAGTTTTGCATGAATTGGTCAGCAGCGGCTATCAATTGGCAGTGGCGACCGGCAAAAGTCGGCGGGGCTTGAATGAAGCGTTGCAGCAGACCAGATTACAAGATTTATTTGTTGCAACTCGTTGTGCTGAAGAGACTTTTTCTAAACCGCACCCCTTGATGTTGCAGGAAATTTTGGCGGAATTGTCCATACCAGCACAAGCTGCATTGATGATTGGCGATACCGATTATGACTTGCAAATGGCGATTAATGCAGGCGTGGCGGCGGCGGCGGTCAGTTATGGCGTGCATGAAAAAGCACATTTGCTGGCATCGAACCCATTGATTTGTTTCGATAATTTGAGCGAATTGCCGGTATGGTTGGCGAATCAGTCTGGGTAAGCTCATATCCATTTTATATATGCTAGGAATTACACATTTGCAAATGAAATATATTTTGAAAACAATATATTACCTATCAAGAGTTACAACGATTTGTTGAGAAATCATTTGTAACTTGCTATTTTGGCAAGGATTATTCTTGTCAATGCGTAACTTCTACATGATTATTCTGTGAACAATAAGGAGTTAATTGATAGAACTCCAAGATTCTGTTACACTAAATTGGTATGTTATAAATTTGCTTGAAATACTTTTTTGATGACAGGAATGAACTCCTGAAATTTATGCCAGCGGGAAAAATTATGGAAAATTCTAATGAAATAATACAAGAAGAATTGGAAGGACTGGACAATAATGTGGGTGCGGGGGAATATCCGCTAAACTCGGTTTTTGTGCGCCCAGAACAACGGACAGTGAAGGAGATTGTCGAGCGCATCAGAAAGAACCGGTATACTCTCAATCCCGATTTTCAGCGTGATTTCGTGTGGAAGCCTGATAAACAATCTCGTTTGATTGAATCTTGTTTAATGCGTATCCCATTACCTGTCTTTTACGTCGCACAAGACAAAGAGGGTAAAATTGTCGTAGTCGATGGATTACAACGGTTGACTACTTTTAATCGGTTTTTAAATAATGAATTTGCGCTGAAATTGAACAATACAGAAGTAGAAGATGGTCATACGCTGCAAGGCAAACGGTTTAAGGAATTACCATTAGTCCTACAAGAACGGATAGAAGATACTCAGCTAGTAC
>DYNO01000203.1 GCA_020721025.1 Thiomargarita sp.
TTTGGGTTATAGACCTGTTTCACTTGGTATTAAAGATTTCAAATCGGTTCTATATGAAGAACTGATGCAGGTTAATAATGAACTTGCGAATACTCAGCGAGAATTAACCAAGAAAAACTTGCAACTCGCTCAACAACATAAACAGTTAGAGCAACTCAATCAAGAGAAAAATGAATTTTTAGGTATTGTAGCGCACGATCTTAAAAATCCGCTGTTTGGTATTTTGGGATTGACAGGACTGATTGTAGAAACAGGTGGAAATATTGCGACCACAAAACTGCTTGGACATGCCAACATGATTCAAACCTGTGCGAAAGACATGTTTCAATTAATTACCAATTTGTTAGATGTCAACGCCGTTGAGTCTGGTAAAATTAACCCCACTTTAGCAGTTACTGATCTATATCCATTGATACAAGGAATTATCAAAAACTACGCAGAGCCAGCCGCCCAAAAACATATTACAATGCACTTTGAAGCAATCGCAGTTTCCTATCATGCTCACACCGATATTCAAATCTTTAAACAAGTTATAGATAATTTGCTGTCTAACGCGATTAAATACTCCCCCCATGGTAGAAATGTCTATGTACGACTACAGGATACTAAAAATTGGGTTCGTTGTGAAATTCAGGATGAAGGACAAGGGTTGAGTGCTGAGGAGCAAGAAAAATTATTCACTAAATTTACTCGCTTAAGTGCCAAACCAACCGGCGGTGAACATTCAACTGGTCTAGGATTGTTTATCGTAAAAAAATTGGTTGATGCAATCAATGCCCGTGTCAGATGTCACAGCGAACAGGGCAAGGGCGCTAATTTTATTGTCGAATTCCCAAATATTTAATTAAGGAAAGTGGTTTCAACCGATTGACACAATTTTCATCCGAGCCCGCAGCCAAGTTGCCAATTCAATTTCACTTATTTGTTGATTTTTCAATTGATTTAGCAAGCTCATTGTTTCATCATCGGTTGTTTCTAAATAAATGCCATTGAGACCCAAAAAAGTATAAATCGCAATCCACGCCACCGGCACATTGTGAACCACAAAAATCGGTTGTTGTGCCAGATGAAAACCATAACTCGCTGCTAATGTAGCAAAATCGGCTTGTTGGTAACGAAATAATTGTTGAGGCTTCAATAAAATTGTATTCAGCGGCGCAACCTCTTGAGTTTTAAAACAACAACTTCCCAATTGATTCGAGATTGTTTTGTGAATGGCATAAATCATCATTTCTGAAAGCCAAAGCGGTGTTTTCATAGTTTTATCAAGAGATGCGCGTATTTCCGAATGCCCAAGTTCATCAAAATCATTGCAGCTTTTAAGGGCGGTTCAATGTTCGCTTGTTGGGCAATCACTTGTTGCTCTTCAATCGGTTGCGGAAGTTGGATTGGTAGTTCGGGCGGTGTCATGAAATGGATGTCCAGTCATCAAGGGACGCATGGCGTGCAGTAAATTTTTAAAAAGATGGCGATAATTTTGTTCTTCTTGCGCTAAAAGTTGTTTAATATGATAACGTTGCGTGGGCATACTGAAACAAGCGGGACAATTTTCACTGATCACCGGGAGTTGAGCCGCTTCAGCAAATGCGCGGGTTTGGCGTTCACGGGCATAAATCAGCGGTCGAATAATCCGAATATCCCCCGCGTCGTTGACATAATGCGCCTTCATGGTTTGCAATCGTCCCCCGTGAAAGGCTGACATCAGAAAACTTTCCGCCAAATCATCCAAATGTTGTGCTAAAACCAATACATTATAACCTTGTTGGCGCGCAGTGGTGTACATGATGCCTCGTTTCATCCGGGCACAATAGGCACAGAATGAGTCGCCCTTCATGCGTTGTTTGGCTTCTTCTAAAATCGGTTGTTCTTGGTAAAAATACGCCACATTCAATTGTTTGAGATAGGCTTTGAGCGGGCTGGGGTTGAATTCTGGGCTTTGGGGATCAACCGTCATCGCACCAATTTCAAAATGAATCGGGGCACGTTGTTGAAAATAAAGCAGTAAATGTAATAACGATAAGGAATCCTTGCCACCGGATAAACCCAATAAAATGCGGTCGTGGGCGCGAATCATGTCATAGTCTGCTATCGCTTTGCCTACACAACTGATCAGTGATTTGGGTGGTTTGTTGAACGTTTGCATAACCAATGAGCTAAGATAAAAACAGGTGTAGTTCGGACGGTTGTGAATTGGGGCAAATTTAGGATCGCACAGTTCAGATAATTGTCTGAACCTTGATTTTTCTGATTACTTTGATTAACAGGATTTTCACAGTTATCATTGAATCACAAAAATCATTGTTCAGATTTTTATTGCGTCACATATTCCACAACCTTTAATCCAAATCCGGAAATTGCGTGCATTTTCTTCGGGGCACTCAAAACGCGCATTTCCCTCACACCCAAATCAGAAAGAATCTGCGCGCCTAAACCATGAGTGCGTAGGTCTTGTTTTTGTGGATGGGTGGGTAAATTTTCCCCTAAATCATGTTGCGAACAGTGGCGAATCCGGTTAAGCAAGGTTGTGTTATCTTCTTGTTGTTGCAGAATAACGACCACGCCGTGCGGTTCTTCAGCTACACGTCGCAACGCATCTCGCAGGGGCCAGCCACATTCATCACGAATACTTGAGGTTAAATCGCACAGCGGATTGGCAATGTGTACCCGCACGAGGATCGGTTCATCGCAGCAGACTTGTCCCTTGACTAGAGCAAAATGAATTTGATTATCAATGGTATCTTGGTAAGCAACCAATTTGAACACACCAAATGCGGTCGGCATCTGGCAGTCTGCAATTGGCACGACGGTTTTTTCATGCTCGACGCGAAATCGAATTAAATCAGCAATCGTACCTATTTTCAAATCATGTTGTTTTGCAAAAATTTCTAAATCGGCACGCCGCGCCATGTTGCCGTCTTCATTGAGAATTTCTACAATCACTGCCGCGGGTTCTAAACCTGCCAATCGAGCTAAATCACATCCTGCTTCAGTGTGTCCTGCGCGCCGCAATACGCCCCCCGGTTGTGCCATGATGGGAAAAATATGTCCCGGTTGCACTAAATCCCTAGGTTTGGCATCGGTCGCAACGGTCGCGAGAATGGTTGTTGCCCGATCTGCTGCGGAAATGCCGGTGGTCACGCCCTTAGCCGCTTCAATAGAAACCGTAAAATTGGTGCCATTCACAGCTTGATTGTCATTGACCATCAGCGGCAAACGCAGTTGCAAACAACGTTCTTGAGTCAGCGTGAGGCAAATGAGACCGCGCCCAAACTGCGCCATAAAGTTGATATCTTCAGGACGCACACAGGTCGCTGCCATGATGAGATCGCCTTCATTTTCACGATCTTCATCGTCCATGATGATAACCATTTTGCCGGCGCGAATATCTTGGATAATTTCTTCGATGGTATTGAGTGACATCTTTAGGATAGGAAAGCAGAGTTGGAGAAAGGGGATAAGTGTCTAATGATAGCATAAATTGGCAGGAGAGAATGAGTAACTCCAAATAGCAGCGACGAATTTAGCAGACCAGAAAATTCAACAATCCGAGAGGAGTTACGCAGTTGAATCATTGTCCAATTGATTTTGTTAAAAATAGAATCAATTGAACATTGATTTGAACCACATAACCCCTGATATGAGTCAGAAGTTATGTCACGCTGGCGATGGTTTCAAAAATCCTCCCACACCGTATCTTTATCAGATTCATGACGTTGGGCGGGGGTTGCCGCACGGGGACGTGGAACGGATTTTTTGGCTGCCGGTTTTGGCGGATGCGCGGCGGTTACATGGGCGTGCTGGGTCGTAGTCAATTGATTGCGATGCTGTTCCTTGCCATCAAACTTGAAAAAATCCAACAATTGATTTAATACCCCTACTTGCTCCCGCATCGAGTCACTATTACCTGATAATTCTTCAACTAAGGCGGCATTCTGTTGAGTCATTTCATCCATTTGAGTCACGGCTTTATTGACTTGTAAAATGCCTGCGCTTTGTTCTCGATTTGCCGCAGCAATTTCTGCCACGATGTCGCTGACCTTCTTGATACTTAACACAATTTCTTCTAACGTTTGACCCGATTGATTGACCGCTTGGGTGCCATCTTCCACCTTCGCCATCGTGTCTTGAATTAACGCTTTGATTTCTTTTGCTGCGCTGGAACTCCGTTGTGCCAAATTACGCACTTCTGAAGCAACCACAGCAAAACCACGTTCTTGTTCTCCCGCCCGTGCAGCTTCTACCGCAGCATTTAAAGCTAACAAATTGGTTTGAAACGCGATTTCATCAATCACACTGATAATATCAAACATACGCCGACTGCTTTTATTAATTTCACCAATGGACGTAATCGCGATCTTGACCACCTTACTGCCTTCTTCTGCATGTTTGCGGGCATTGAGTGACAATTGATTTGCCTCTTGAGCATTATCAGAATTACGTTGCACGGTATCCGTCATTTGTTGCATACTCGACGAGGTTTCTTCCAAAGCCGCCGCTTGCTGTTCAGTACGCTGACTCAAACTCAATGTGCCTTGGGAAATTTCTTCAGATGCGGCATAGACTTGCTCGCTTGCCAATCCCACTTCCTTCATCACATTGTTCAATTTTACCGCAGTATCAATGACATCTCGTTTTAATTCTGCCAACCGCCCGGAATAATCATGATGAATCCGTTGCGTCAGATCACCCCCAGACATCGCAGAAAATACGCGAATCAGTTCTACAAACAATTGATTTAATTTTCCAATCGTGCTGTTGACATCTTGCTTTAAATCCGCCAACTTACCCAAATAATTATCCTGCATGGTTTGATCGAGATTACCCATTGCCATCGCCGCAAATAGACACATCAATTCTTCAACCATGCGCTGATTGGTGTCTAAATTCCGATTCAGATTTTCGCTGACATCCCGGAAAAAGCCAACTTTGTTTGTTAAATCAATGCGTTTATCAAAAACTCCCTGTCCGGCGGCATTAATCGCTTCCCGGATTTCGTGCATAATTTCACTGAGTTTGGTAATGGAGGAATTGACATCAACCTTCAACTGCGCCAAAGTCCCTTCATAATTCTGCTTCATCGTTTGATTCAGATCACCCACTGCCACCGCAGCAAATACCCGCATCACTTCCTCAGCCATGCGTTGATTCAACTCAATGTTACTATTCAGATTTTCACCCAGTTCAAGGAAAAAACCTTGTTTGCCATTTAAATCCACCCGCTTGTCTAACATCCCTTGTGCTGCCGCATGAATCACGCTACGAATTTCTACGATACTCACATTGAGTTTTGCAATTGATTCATTGACCACTTGTTTCAGTTGCGCCATTGAGAAACTTTCTTTCACATCTTTGCTCTTGAACTTTGGAAAACCGAGCTTTT
>DYNO01000204.1 GCA_020721025.1 Thiomargarita sp.
TTGTTGGGACGGTAGATCAGCAATGTTCAACCGGGTTCAGCAGAAATGTAACAGGAAAAATCGCATGTCTAAACAAGAAACATTATTGACTCAATTACAAGCACGCTTTGGCGAAATGTTGTCAAGTGCGACCTTGGCAGTTAAACAAGTGACAATTGAAGTTCCGGCAAATCATGCACTTAGCGTCTTACAAACCTTACGTGATGAATTCAGTTTTGAACAATTGAGCGATTTATGCGGGGTGGACTACGCCCACTATGGACAAGCTGATTGGGAAGGCAGCATTCGCGGCAAGGGCTTCAGTCGGGCAGTTGCCGCGGGTTGCCATCAAGAAGAGTGTGAATTACCCCGTTTCGCCGTCGTTTACCACCTGCTATCGATCAAAAATAACATTCGGTTACGGGTACGCGTATTTGCTGAAGGCGACATGCCCAAGGTCGATTCCGTCGTCAATCTTTGGAATTCTGCCAACTGGTACGAACGGGAAGCTTTTGATTTATTTGGAATCTTATTCGATGGACATCCTGATTTACGCCGCATTTTGACTGATTACGGTTTTATTGGGCATCCATTTCGTAAAGATTTTCCCATCAGTGGTTACATGGAAATGCGTTACGATCCTGAGAAAAAACGCGTGGTTTATCAACCCGTCAGCATCGAACCTCGCACATTGGTGCCGCGCGTCATTCGTCATGACAACCGATTTGTCGAATAACTGCTTAACTTAAATAGATATAACCTGCAACTACGTGATGCTCGACTTTATTATCACAACTAATTGTTTTTATTAAATATAGTTTCGTGGTCAAGATAGCTTCAATATTTTATTATAACTAAAATCAATTGGTTAGAAAAAGTAAAGCATCATGTATAGAACCGGTTTGACATCTTTAAAACCAAACCGGTCTATACCAAACGAGTGAAAAAGGGAGATAAAAAACCCGGCTTTCCGCAGTTCAACAGCAAGGATGTCAAAGAAAGTTTTTTAATTAAACCCGCTAATGTCACTGGTTCAGACAATCTGACTTCCAATGTGCTACCATAATTGAATCATTTTTCATCGCGTTAAATATATTCCATCATGGTACTTTCCGAACTTTCCATCCGCCGTCCGGTACTCGCTACGGTTATGAGCCTTATGATTGTATTGATAGGCTATATTTCCTTCACCAGACTATCCGTGCGAGAATACCCCAACATTGACACCCCCGTTGTTTCTGTGCGTACCGTTTACACCGGAGCCAGTGCAGAAATTATTGAAAGCCAAATCACCCAACCCCTTGAAGATGCGCTTGCCGGGATTGAAGGCATCAAAACCATCAAATCCGTTAGTCGCGAAGAAGTCAGCCAAATTTCAATTGAATTCGTGCTTGAACGCAATGTCGATAATGCCGCTAATGACGTGCGTGATAAAGTGGCGCGGGTGCGTGCCCTCTTGCCGACCGAAGCCGACGATCCGGTGGTTGCCAAGATTGAAGCCGATGCCCAAGCGATTATTTGGTTAGCGTTTATGAGCGACAAGCATAATGCGTTGGAAATCACCGATTATGCCGACCGTTACATTGTGCCGCGCTTGCAAGTGTTACCCGGTGTTGCCAGTGTGATTATTGGGGGCGAACGCCGCTATGCGATGCGAATTTGGCTCGACCGAGAACGATTGGCAGCGTATCAACTCACGCCCAAAGATGTCGAAACCGCGTTGAAACAACAAAATATCGAAGTGCCGTCAGGACGGATTGAAAGCAAACAACGGGAATTTACTGTATTGACCGTGACAGATTTACGCACGCCAGAACAGTTTAACCAATTGATTATCAAACATGCCAATGGTTATGCAGTACGGTTGAGTGATATTGGCAGGGCAGAAATCGGGGCAGCCGATGAACGGCGAGAAGTGCGCGCCAATGGGCAACCCGCGGTCGGTTTGGGCACGGTGAAACAATCAACTGCAAATACCTTATCTGTCGCTGCGGCGGTGCGAGAAGAAGCGAAAAAAATTAAACTTCCCGACGGCATGACGTCGAAAGTCGTGTTCGATACCTCTGTTTTCGTTGAAAAATCAATTGAAGCCGTCTATGACACCATGCTAGAAGCGTTCATTTTGGTGGTTTTGGTGATTTTTTTCTTCCTACGCTCAATTCGCGCCACTTTTATTCCCTTTGTTACAATCCCAGTCTCCCTCATTGGTGCATTTATCTTTTTGTATTCACTAGGATTTTCGATTAACATTCTCACCTTGCTGGGCTTGGTGCTGGCTATCGGTTTGGTGGTGGACGATGCCATTGTAATGCTTGAAAATATTCACCGGCATATTGAAGAAGGAATGCCTCCAATGCAAGCCGCGCTACAGGGCAGTCAAGAAATCGCATTTGCCGTATTAGCAATGACCGTTACCTTAGCCGCCGTGTTTGTGCCACTGACTTTCATGACAGGGAATACTGGGCGATTATTCACCGAATTTGCCCTGACTGTCGCCGCCGCAGTGATTGTATCGGGATTTGTTGCGCTGACCTTAACACCAATGATGTGTGCGAAATTATTGCGTGGACACGAAAAACATGGAGCTTTTTACAACATCACCGAACGCGGTTTTGAATTATTAAATTACAGCTACAGCAGTATGTTACGAGGCATTTTACGCGTCCGTGGTTTGATTATTATCTTATTCATGGTAAACATTTTTGCCCTCGCTATTTTGTTAATGCCCTCCAGCTCTCCCATGAGTTTAACGGGGATGATTACCCAACCGTTATCATGGATTAGCGGCGGGAAGTTGCAATTTCCATTGTTAAAATCTGAACTGGCACCGTTAGAAGATCGGGGGATTTTAATCACTATCGTGGTCGCGCCCGAAGGTTCAACCATGGCTTACACCGATAAATATGCCCGCCAAATTGAAGCCATGTTCAGCCAAATACCTGAAATTCGTAATTATTTCATGGTGATCGCGCCGGGATTAGAAAAACCGAATCCAGTCAACACCGCACTTTCTTTCGTGAATTTACAACCTTGGGAAGAGCGACAACGCAGTCAACAACAAATTGCCGGCGCATTGTTACCGCAATTATTAGGCTTGCCGGGCGTATTGGCATTTCCCATCAATCCGCCGTCATTGGGGCAAAGTTTTCGTGATCCGCCAGTACAATTTGTCATTCAAGGAAATTCATATCCAGAATTGCAAACGATGGTCAACAAAATGATGGATAAATTACGCACTTATCCCGGTCTGACCAATCCTGACAGCGATTTGAAGTTAAATAAACCGCAATTGGTTGTGAGCATTGACCGGGACAAAATAGCCGATGTCGGCGTGGGCGTGGAAGATGTGGGCAGAACGTTGGAAACCATGCTGGGCGGTAAACAGGTGACGCGGTTTAAACGTGAGGGAAAACAATATGATGTGATTGTACAGTTAGAAGCCGACGCACGAATGAAACCGACCGACCTCACTTCGATTTTCATGCGAAATCAAGCCGGTGAATTGGTGCAATTGTCAAATTTGGTCTCGGTCAGTGAAGGCGTTGCCCCGAAAGAACTCAATCGTTTCAATCGGTTACGTGCTGCGATCATCAGTGCCAATGTTGCCCCCGGTTACTCACTCAGTCAAGTGCTGGAGTTTATGGATAAAACTGCAAAGGAAGTGCTTGATAAAACGGCACAAACAGATTTAACTGGACAATCGAGAGAATTCAAAGAATCAGGGCAAACCTTGATTGTCACCTTCATTTTAGCATTAGGATTCATCTATTTAGTTTTAGCAGCGCAATTTGAAAGTTTTATCAGTCCACTGGTCATCATGTTGACGGTGCCACTGGCAATGACTGGGGCATTATTGGCATTGTTTCTGACGGGAGGAACGCTCAATGTTTACAGCCAAATTGGTTTAGTGATGTTGGTTGGTTTGATTACCAAACACGGTATTTTAATCGTGGAATTTGTTAACCAGTTGCAAGAACGAGGAATGCGGGCGCAGGAAGCGGTGGTGGAAGCGGCAACCTTGCGATTACGTCCGATTTTGATGACGACGGGTGCGATGGTATTGGGGGCAATTCCCTTGGCATTGGCGAGCGGCGCGGGGGCGGAAAGTCGGCATCCGATTGGTTGGGTAATTGTCGGCGGTCTGACATTTGGTACATTATTAACTTTGTTTGTGATTCCCGTGGCTTACACCTTATTGGTGGGGCAGAAACGACACTCTGCTGAGGAATTGAATTTAACGTTGTAATTTGTCGCTAGAGTTAATTCCTGTTACCGAATTAGTTATATTGCGTGCTTTGGCGGTTACGCCCTGATTGATCCTCCAAAAATCAATCTGCATTTGTTGAAACGGAAGAGCAATTATGTTCAACCGTGTTCAGCAGAAATGTAACAGTTGTCCTACTTGGTTTTAAGCAACCTAACAACATGACGATGTGATAGATTTTTACTAGATAAAACAAATAGTTCATCGTTCCAATGCGCCGGCGTGGGAATGCTGTCCAGACGCGCCAGTGTCACGAGTCATAATTTTTAACTGATTAGGAGTTACGCAGTTCAAAACGTAACTTAGGCTTAATTCAGTTAGTTAGCGTTTTCGGAGTACAAATTTAAATTTGTACTCCATTTATAAAATCAGTGGGTTAGCATCTCAAGTGCGTAACTCCTACTGATTACTTTTCATCATGCTGATAGAAAATTATTCTCATATTGAAATAGAGAGAGGGCTACAAAATTATGACAGTGTTTGGTAAAATTTCGTTGTTTGAATTTGAGTTCTTGAATAACATCAATTTTTGACCATTTTTCCTTAAGTCCATGGCTTTGCTTTGCAAAGGGGGGGGAACACTTCCAGTCCGGTTGCAATCGCTTTATTTGACGACACGTCCTAACTAAGTTCTAAAGATGTCAAATTGATTCTACATATCTGTGGGTTTAAAAATTACTTTTATGGATGACTTAGCAATGTATAATCTACTATTCGATATGATTTTTATGCCGTTAGTGGCATTTGTTGTAGGATTAGGATTAGTCTTGATGATGCGACGGGTGCGAGCCAAAATAGAGCGGCGCGTCGGTCCGCCCGTGTTGCAACCCATTTACGACATCCTAAAGTTGTATGCAAAAACGACTCAAATTTCACACGGTTACATGCACGATATCGCGGTGATGATGTTGTTGGGAGGCTATATTGCTTCAATGTTATTTCTACCGGTGCCGGGCATGAATGGACTTGCTGCCCAAGCAGATTTGATTACTTTACTATAGAACCGATTTGACATCTTTAAGCCATGTAGATTAAGCTGTTTCTATTTTCATCTGAACAGCGGTTAAAAATGTCGTTAAGCGTTTGTAGAAAACCAAACGTTATTCAC
>DYNO01000040.1 GCA_020721025.1 Thiomargarita sp.
AGTCTTAAGTGACTCTTCCGTGCGTTTAAAGTCTCGCTGATTCTGGTCGCGACTCCAACTATCTAACAACCATAGCGAGAGTAGGGTGTATAAGCGAAGCGTCATACACCTTTGTTATTTCGATACTTTGGTGCATGACACTGCGTTTATACACCCTACTCTCGCTGAGTTATTTGAAAGCAGTCTTTAATCGGTTGATTAAAATCGACGAGTGGCAAGGCGTGAATCCGTTGCGCTCAGTGGAAAAGTTGAAGTTCCGTGAGCAAGAATTGAGTTTTTTGACTTTGGATGAGATGCAAAAGTTGTTGAATGAATTAGAGAAAGGACGGAATGCAGATGCTTTGCTTGTGGCTAAAGTATGTTTGTGCACCGGTGCGCGGTGGGGTGAAGTGACGCAGTTGACGAAATCTCAGGTGAGAAACGACAGGGTGACTTTTGTGAAAACGAAGAATAACGAACAGCGGACGGTACCGATGGATAAATCTTTGTGCTCAGAAGTACAGACGCGTTTAAGCACTGCACCGTTTTCGCTTTGTAATACAGCGTTACGCCATGCAATAAGAACACTTGCGATAACTTTGCGATATTCTCACTTAGCACCGGAGTTTTTAAACTCTGCTTTAGTGTTGAATCCTATCGCACTTCTTCAACAAACTCAATCACTTAATAACAGCTAAAATGGTGGGTCGTCCGAGATTCGAACTCGGGACCAACGGATTAAAAGTCCGCTGCTCTACCGGCTGAGCTAACGACCCATGCTCGTGAAAGTGCGACATTATAAGACAATCAAAATAAATTGCAAGTGTTAATTTCAAATTTGTTAAAATCCGTTGATAACTAGATGCTTTCGCTTACTTTTGACATATTACCGCCATTCTAATACACTAACTCACCTCAAAGCATTCGTTTATTGCAACAGCATTTACTAGGAAATAAAATATCATGTTGAATAGAAACAGAAAACAACAAGGTTTTACCTTAATTGAACTCCTCATCGTTATGGCTATCATCGGCATGTTGGCGGCAATTGTGGGTCCAAGAATTTTTGGTGGTTTTGAAAAAGCATCGTGCAATGCCGCAGCCTCACAACTCAGCAGTTTGGGTGCTGCCTTGGATCAACATCGTTTAGATACGGGAAAATATCCACCGAGTATTGACGGACTATTGAAAAATACCGCCAACAGTCCCCGCTGGAATGGTCCCTATTTGCGCAAAGGAATAATTCCTAAAGACCCTTGGGATAAAGAATATCAATACAAATTCCCCGGCGCACACGGCGCACACGGCGATTACGACTTATTTTCTCTGGGGGCAGATGGCACAGAAGGTGGCGAGGGCTGTCCGAATGGTGACATTACCAATTGGAAGTAACTATTTTTAAAAAACAATCTTGCGAAATATCCCTGAGATAACTAAAAATTTCTATGCGCTCTCGTTCAATGGGTTTTACCCTCTTAGAACTACTGGTGGTAATGACCTTACTTGGCATTGCCGCCTTGCTGGTCGTGCCACGAGCGGGGGGCGGGCAAATGGTGCAACTTCAAGCTCAAGTGCGTGAAGTGGTTGCCTTGCTCAATTATGCGCGCCGTTCTGCTATTATTGACGGTAAAATGCAAACCATCCTCATGCAACCCGGCGACGCAGAACATCCTGTGCCAATTCAAAATAATACATGGACTTCTCGTGGTGCAAAACTGGCATGGAGCGAAAAAACGACGGATCGTCCCAAAGATCGCTTTGAAATCACCTTTTATCCCGAAGGGGGCAGTGACGGAGGCGAACTGATAATCACGCAAGAGGATAAATTTAAAATGAAAATTACCGTGCATCCCATCACTGGTAAAATTATTGCGGATTTTGTCAAATCATGAATTCCTCGCGTGGTTTCACCCTACTAGAAGTCATTGTCGCGATGGCAATAGTCGCGTTGGCTTTGGGAAGTTCCTTTGGATTATTGGCGAGTAGTCGTCAATTGGCAGCGCGTGCTGCGGAACAGATTGAAGAATCTCTATTTTTACGCACCATGCTGAATGCCGCACAAGTTGAGAAAGAACCCAAATATCCACAACTTCCTGAAATTTATCTCAAACAGGTTGAATTAAAATTTGACGACGAACTCAAAGTTCCCGTGCGACAAACTCAGAAAATTCAAGTAGGATTACAACCCTACACCATGCGAGATGAAGAACGAAATTTAGAATATACCGGGTTGCGTTGGAAAAAGCTAGAATTGGCACGATAATCTCATCTTTTGCATTCTCATAATTGGTTAATCAACGAATTAAGTATTACAAGGAATTCATTATGAAAAAAATAGCCTGTGTTGCTGCATTGATGTTATGTTTGACTGGATGTGCGGATATGTCCCCCCTCACCGATTTATCACAAACAGTAGGTTTGGGTGGAAATACAACGGGAGATTCCATTGTTTTTCTGGATGCCGCAGTTTTTGACCAAAGTTTGTCCAACCAATTGACTACCAAAGTTCCCAAAGTTGAAGTAGTCAATACCAGACCCTTCCCACTCAACCAAATCCCTGATCGCATGGGAAAATGGCTCAGTGCAGTGGTCAATGCCAAGGGTAAATTATCTGTGGAACCCAAGCCACAATTTAGATCGTTATCAATCGACTGGATTGTTGGTTTATTACCCACTGTGCGCGACATGGTACAAGAGCAATTCACCTACGCGCCGGCGAAAAACTACAATGTCACCCTACATCACAACCAAAGTTCAGGTTTAGTGGAACGAATTGTATTTGAACGGAAAATAGACGCGGCAACCAATCCAACATCATTATTCCCCGCGACATCGCAATAAATTGAGCCCCAATAATATTCAATGAGTTATTCAGAAAGGGCAACAGTCGAAACCAGTTGCCCCACAAATTTTCTTGAACTTATTCAAACGATTGTATGATGTTGTCACGGTAATACAATCAAACCATTGCTGAGGAGGAAGCATGACAACGGAAGCTGTTGTAATCAATACCACAGAATTACGAGCAAAACAACCGAGATTTCGAGGTTTAGAATCAGGGCATCGTGCCTGTTTGGGATGTGGCGAGGCTTTAGCCGCTCGTTTAGTAACGGAATCTGCCGGTCCCGACGTAATGATCGCTAACGCCACGGGATGCTTAGAAATTTTCACCACGCCGTGGCCTGAATCCGCATGGCGAGTACCGTGGTTACATTCCCTGTTTGAAAATACGGGAGCGGTGGCTTCGGGCATGGAAGCGGCACTGAAAGCGCAGGGGAAATCGACCAAGGTGCTGGCATTCGGTGGGGACGGAGGCACGTTTGACATTGGTTTTCAAGCACTTTCTGGCATGTTGGAGCGCGGGCATAACGTGCTTTACGTGTGCTTTGACAATGAAGCCTACATGAATACGGGGATTCAACGCTCCAGTTCCACGCCCCACGCCGCGATGACCACCACGTCGCCGCCGGGCAAGGAACGCATGGGCAAACGCCACCTAAAGAAAGATATTATTTCCATTGTGGCAGCGCACCATATTCCCTACGCCGCGACCTCGTCAGTTGCCTATCCCTCTGATATTCGTAAAAAAGTTCGGCGGGCGATTGCAGTAGAAGGTCCCACCTTTTTACAAATTCACTGTCCTTGTCCGTTGGGTTGGGGACACGAAGGCAACGAAAGTATTGAAATTGCTCGACTTGCAGTACAAACGGGGTTATTTCCCATTATCGAATTAGAACGGGGTGGACTGGCGGGGGCAATGCCATTGCGTCATCCCAAACCGGTGGAAGAATATTTGAAAAAACAACAACGTTTCCGCCATCTGTTCACTGATGATTTACGTGCCAAACAAGAACTTGAACATATTCAAGCAATTGCTGATCACAATATAAGCAATTACGAATTGTTGGGTGAAGGTAAGGACGCATTTGACAGCGAAGGTATAGACACGGTGCGACGTGGGGGAATGCGTTGGGCGTAAGTTTTGCCTTTTGATAAAAATAAACGTCCCAATCAATGTGCTCACCGGCTTACAACCATCGCTAACTCTTGATGAAAACTGAAATATTTGACGTTTCTGTGGTGATCGTCTCGTTTAACACGCGAGATTTATTGCGCGAATGCCTGCAAATTCTCGCCAAGTACGCGGATGACGTGCGTTATGAAATTTTAGTTATTGACAACGCCTCACGCGATGGTTCTGCTGACATGGTTGCGCAAGAATTTCCCACCGCGAAACTGATTCGTAGTCCGGTGAATTTAGGTTTCGCTGCTGCCAATAATATCGGTTTTATTCAAGCAGTTGGGCGTTATGTGGTGTTGTTAAATTCCGACGCATTTGTCACCGAACACGCGCTTGCCCGTGCTGTTGGCTACATGCAACAACATTCTGATGTGGGATTAGCCGGAGCGCGGCTGACTGGAAAAAATGGCGAGTGGCAGCCGTCAGCCCGCATGTTTCCTAGTTTGTTGACTCATTTTTTAACTTTATCGGGGTTGGCAGCGAAATATCCTCAATCGCGCTTTTTTGGACAAAGTGATCGTACTTGGGCAAATCCCGATGAAATTGCAGAAGTCGATTGGGTGCCGGGCGCGTTTTCCATTATTCGTCGTGATGTGTTAGAACAAGTTGGCTACTTCGATGAAAATTTTTTCTTGTATTATGAAGAAGTTGACCTGTGTCGCCGCATTCAGAAAATTGGATATCGCATTCTGTATCTGCCCGAAGTGACAGTCATTCATTTGGGAGGGGAGTCTTCTAAGACATTGAATTTAGAAATTTCTTCCGCTGGAACGCAAGTCATGTTGTGGCAAATGCGTAGTGCCTTGTTATTTTTTCGCAAACATTACGGTCGGTTATCGACATGGTTATGGTGGCAATTAGAAAATAATTGGCATCGCCTACGTGAATGGAAAAATGCACGGGTTGCCACCCCAGAAGCGCAAATGAAGGCAAATTATTCAAAAAACTGGCGTAAGCTATTGAAACAAGCGTGGCAAGATACCCAAGGGGGTAAAATTTCGCCACCGCGCCCTTGGTAATCACTCATGAAATTAACGCAAGCGATGGTTGAAAAATTGCCATTTCCTGAAACAGGGCAAGTATTTTATCGCGATCAGCATCTGGTCGGTTTTGGGTTGCGCGTCACCAAACGGTGCAAATCATACATTGTTGAGACGGCAATTCGTGGCAAAACCTATCGTTTAACGTTGGGAAAGCATGGTATTTTGACCTCAGAACAGGCGCGCAAGTTAGCGAAACAAACTTTGGCAGAATTGACACAGGGGACACATGAAAAACAACAAGTAGCGGCGGTGAATTCGCTGACATTACAACAGATTTTTGCAGAATATATCCGGGTTAGACCTTTAAAATCAAAGAGTTGCTATAATTACACTCGCTATTTTCAAGTGGCTTTTGCCCGATGGCACGATTATCCTATGAACACGCTGACTCGCAACGATATTACTTTATATTACAGTGAGTTATGTGAACAACATGGTAAAGGTTATGCCAATGCCAGCATGAAATTATTGCAAGCATTAATCAATTTTGCCAAGGCGAGCTATCCAGAATTACTTAATTTTTCTAATCCAGTCAAAGTGTTAAGTGACAAACGCCAATGGCAACCGTTGCAACGTCGCATCCGAGTGATTAAACCACATCAATTGGCGACTTGGTGGCAGGCAGTGCAGCAATTGCACCATACGACCTTTCGTGATTATTTACAGCTTTTATTGCTGACTGGGCTAAGAAAGCAGGAAGCAGCAACTTTACAATGGCAACAGATTGATTTTATAGAAAAAACTTTGATTATCACTGATACAAAAAACTCGCAACCGCATGTACTGCCCCTGAGCGACTTTTTATACAATTTATTGCAACAACGCTATCGCACGGCGACTAATCACTGGGTATTTGCCGGGAAACAAGGCAAGCCGATTGTTGATCCCCGTAAACCGATCTTGCAAGTCACCGCGATGAGTGAAATTGTGTTTACTTGCCATGACTTACGCCGCACCTTTGCTACGATTGCAGAAAGTTTGGATATTTCGAGCTTTACAGTAAAACGCTTGCTCAATCATCAACAAAATCATGATATTACCGCTGGTTACGTGATCAGCAGTGTGGAACGGTTACGCACACCGATGCAGCGCATTACTGATTTTGTATTAGCCCATCTTGCAACTAATCAATAACTTCTTGATTTTTAAAAATATAATAGAGTCAATATGTCCAATTCTGTGACGACAGCTGCCGTTTTCACACCTCCTGCACCTTATCAAGTCCGTCACCTCATTATCTTTCTCGCCGGCTTGACGATTCCCACGCTGACTATTTTTAGCCATCTGTTTATTTTAATTCTCATTTTATTGATCCTTTTCGATAAAGCACAGTATCCCAACCATTTGGAAAAACTGCGACCTCATGCTGTCGTGTGGGTTGCTATCTTATTGTTTATCTTGCTCAGTTTGGGCATAAGTTACAGTTCTGCGCCATTGAACGAGGCAACACACATTTGGCTCAAATATAAAAAATTGCTATTTATTCCATTTTTTATTTTGACATTTCGCACCGATCAAGATCGTTGGTTTGGCATTTATGGCTTTCTGACGGCAATGGTAATTACACTACTTTTGTCATACATCATGCACTTCACTGGCGTGAAAATTGGGGCGGGAACGGTTGAAAATACTTATATTTTTAAAAGTCACATCACTCAAGGAATTTTTATGGCGTTAGCCGCCTATTTCCTCGCAGTTCACGCACTTAAATTTTCACAGTGGCGATGGTTGTGTCTCCTACTTGCATTATTTGCTGGCTATCATGTACTGTTTATGTTACACGGTCGGACGGGGTATGTGCTCATCATGTGTTTAACTTTTTTACTGATTTATCAACTATTTCGCTGGCGCGGCATCTTCATGGCATTGCTTCCCTTGCTGACTTTTGGCGGCATTATTTTTGTCACGTCAGATGTCATTCAACAACGTATTGGGCAGATTCCTCAAGAATTTCAACAACATCAACTCGGCGATGGCGTGACTTCCGTCGGATTGCGCACCGAATATTTGCAGCATGGGCTGACCTTGGTAAGGCAAAGTCCTTGGATTGGGCACGGCACGGGCAGCGTGGGACATGATTATTGGCAATTTATTCAACCTGAACAAAGAGATAAACATACCGTCAATCTACACAATGAATACTTAATGATGATGGTGCAATTGGGCATTATCGGACTGGCGGTGTTTATTTACTTGTTTTACGTGCTGTGGCGAGACAGTGAGCGACTGAATGATGCGTACATTTTTATGGCGCAAGGGATTGTTTTAACGATGATTATCGGTTGCTTGCTGAACTCTTCATGGTTCGATATGACTGAGGGTTATTTATTCGCCTATCTCATCGGGATTTTTTACTCCAGTTGTCATTATCAACCCAAAATGCGTGAGTCAACACAGTCATGAGGTTGTTTCCCCAACGAATTTTATTGATCGCCACTCGCCAAATCGGAGATGTGTTATTAACCACGCCATTATTGCATTCATTGCGTCAAGCGTACCCAGATGCCATCATTGACATGTTGGTTTTCGCGGGAACAGAAGGCGTGTTGGCAGGAAATCAAGATTGCTCCGAAATTTACATAATTCCTCAACACAGCTCGTTGAAACAACAATGGAATTTAATCAAAAAAATCTTTTCTCGCTATGATCTGGCAATTTCGACACAAAGTAGCGATAAAGCATTATTTTATGCCTACCTTGCAGCAACTCGGCGGGTGGCAGTTGTACCGACATGGAGTTATCGATCTGCTTGGAAATATTGGATAACTACCGCTCGCACTGTGTTGGATGATGAAAATACGCATACCGTAATGCAAAATTTGAGATTGGCAGAGTTATTACAAATTTCTTTGTGCTATCAAGTTGTTAATCCCTATTTAGTGACTGATGAAGCGATTTTGACACAATTACTCCCTTTCGACTGGAAACAGCAAGATTATGTGGTATTTCACCTCGTACCCCTGCGACAGTATAAACGCTGGACAATGACCGGTTGGCAGCAGTTAGCATATTATTTTGATAAACAGGGAGTTAGAATTATTTTAACGGGCAGTGGCGATGCGGAGGAAATGCACGCGATTCACACTGCAATGCAAGGAATGCCGGATAATATTTTGAATTTGGCGGGAAAATTATCGTTGTCTGCGGTAGCCACGTTGATTCGTCAGGCAAAATTGTATGTGGGCGTGGATACGGTCGTGACCCATCTCGCCGCGGCAACGGGAACGACGACGGTCGCACTGTATGGACCCACCAATCCAGTGAAATGGGCACCTTTTCCCTGCGGCTATGCGAAAAATACACCGCCCTTTCAACGAGTTGGTACACAGCGGGTTGGCAATGTGATTTTAATTCAAGGTGAGGGGGAATGTGTGCCTTGTCATCAAGAAGGTTGTGATCGCCATCGTGACAGTTCCAGCCAATGTTTGGAAAAGCTGTCGAGTCAAACTGTTGTAAATACGATTAATTCAATGGGCTGATATGTTAAAACTCTCGGTTATCTTGATTACTTACAATGCTGCCGCGCATTTGGAAAAATGTTTAGCGTCGGTGGCATGGGCAGATGAAATTATTGTGTTAGATTCGGGCAGTCAAGATGCAACGGTGGAAATTTGCCGCAAATATACCAAAAAAGTTTACTTTTCTGAAGACTGGCAAGGGTTTGGCGTGCAGAAAAATCGCGTTTTGGCTTATGCACAGAGTGAGTGGATTTTATCGCTTGATGCCGATGAAGTGATTCCAGAAAATTTACAAATTGAAATACAGCAGGCAGTGCAACAAACTGAATTTACAGCTTTTCGAGTGTCTCGGTTGTCGCGTTTTATGGGACGGTGGATTCATCACAGTGGTTGGCGACCGGATTATGTGACTCGGTTGTTTCGGCGGGATGGTGCGAAATTTAGTGACGATTTGGTGCATGAAAAATTAGAAGTGCAGCACGGAAAAGTGGGCACATTGCATTCCCCGATGTTGCACTATACTTATGATAGTATTGAACAATTGCTAGAAAAGACCAATCGTTATTCGACGGACAGCGCGGTGATGCACGAGGCGCGAGGCAAACGGGGCAGTTTACGGCAGGCAATCGGTCATGGAATGTGGGCGTTTTTTCGCACCTATGTATTACGGCGGGGATTTCTTGACGGGCGGGAAGGTTTTTTATTGGCGGTTGCAAACGCGGAAGTGGCGTTTTACCGTTACGTGAAGTTGTTGTATTTGAATAAAAAATAGCAGGAATTTGGGGTGAACGATGGGGCTCGAACCCACGACAGCCGGAATCACAATCCGGGACTCTACCAACTGAGCTACGTCCACCACTGAATGAAATTTCAAGATTTTCTGACGAGATACAAACTTTGGTACGCCTGACAGGACTCGAACCTGCTACCCTCGGCTTCGTACCACTATAGTTTTCACTACCAAGTTAAAACCCAAATCAAACTTGTTTGTGGTCTGGACCATGTCTTGACCGTTTCAGGTCTGATGCGTATGGTCTCTACGGAATCCTATGTTTTTCAACAAAATAGCTACCAGTAACCCTTCACTATCTTTCGGTTTCCTCGGCGTTGCCATCTCACAGGGTTCACCGATATAGCACCATCCACCTTAATGATTGCTGTTTCTCATCAAGGGTCCAAAAAACTTAGAAGGCCGATGCTCTATCCAGATGAGCTACAGGCGCAAGGGAAATGACCGTTACAACTGGTCGGGGTAGAGGGATTTGAACCCCCGACACCTTGTACCCAAAACAAGTGCGCTACCAGGCTGCGCTATACCCCGTTGCTTGAGGCGAGTATTATATAACAATGGAAGATAAAGTCAAGAATTATTTTATTGTGCTTTTGAACTCATTGATATAATAAATAAATTTCATTGTCGCTATTTCAGCAACAAAAATATTGTGATTGGTGAATGGTTATTTTCTTCATTGTCTGCTTGAAATTACATGTCATCGCAGCATTGTTTGACAACACATCTAGGGGGAATCACTGTTGAAATGTTATTTGATTTATTTAATTAGAATATCTAAAAAACCTCTGTTCATTTTTTCTTCCCTTTTCTTATGCTATTATCTTCTTTTATTCTATCAGTTATCGCTACTTTCTCAATTGATGATACGCCCGGTTGATGAATTGGAAAAATATTTCTAACTGATTGATTCCACGAGTTATAATGAAAAAAGCCACTGTATTGAAACTGCATCATGCTTCAGGAACACGACGGATTTAAACCTGATAAATTTAGGTAAAATGGTGATATAACAACGATCACCATCGTTAATTTCCTGCATCATGCTAACATGACAATAAAAAATAACTTTAAGGATTAAGAAGGTGCCTTACAAGCGATTAATGAATATCATACAAACCCTATTTAATCCCCCCAAAAAACAGCCTCTCCCGCCCATCATTACGACTCGACATTTCATCAAGCTTCCGCCCCCTGTTCAATTGCCTGCGAAGCAAATTCCACGCGCCCAGCATTCCGTGTCTCGTAAAAACATCAGTAAAAACGCGGTGAAAGTGTTATATCAATTGCATCAAGCGGGTTATCAAGCCTTCCTCGTCGGCGGCGGAATTCGTGACCTGTTATTAGGCTTAAAACCCAAAGACTTTGATGTTGCGACCAATGCCAGTCCCGAACAAGTCAGACAGGTATTTCGCAATTGTCGATTGATTGGACGACGGTTTTTACTGGCACACGTACATTTTGGGCAGGAAATTATCGAAGTTGCCACCTTTCGCAAACAACACGATGAAAGTGGCGATGGCGTGATTGAAAATGGCTGCATTATTCGCGACAATGTCTATGGCACAATAGATGAGGATGCGTGTCGGCGAGACTTTACTATCAATGCCTTATACTACGATATCTCCAATTTTTCCCTCTTGGATTATGCCGATGGCATGGCAGATTTACAGGCGAAAATTATCCGCTTAATTGGCAATCCCACCGAGCGTTATCAAGAAGACCCGGTGCGAATGTTGCGAGCGGTGCGGTTAGCGGCAAAATTGGGATTTGAAATTGAGCCAGAAACAGCCAAAGCAATTCATCAATTCAGTCACTTGCTCGAAAATACCCATGCAGCGCGTTTGTATGAAGAAATGCTAAAAATGTTTCTCGGTGGTTACGCCTATCCTTCATTTGTAAAGCTGAGGGAATTTGGATTATTCAAACTGCTTTTCCCACAAACAGAAGCCTGTTTTGACGATCCCATCGCCTTAGCCTTGGTAGAACAAGCACTTAAAAACACCGATGAGCGAGTTGCTGCGGATAAATCGGTTACTCCCGCATTCTTACTTGCCGCCCTGCTCTGGTTTCCCATTTTACGCCTGATTCCCGAATATCGTGACAAAGGACTCAGCGAACAAGATTGTCTCGTTTCTGCCATTGACAAAGTGATTGATCGCCAAATTCGTCGCATTTCCATTCCTCGTCGGGTGACGATTTTATCTCATGAAATCTGGCTGTTACAACCGCGACTGACTCGTCCCAAAACCAAACGCAGTTTACGGATTATGACGCATCAACGCTTTCGAGCGGGCTATGATTTTCTCTATTTGCGAGCCCAAGCGGGTGAAAATGTTGCAGATTCTGCCCAATGGTGGACTCAAGTTCAAGAGATGGACGAAGCGCAACGAGAACAATTTTTTGATACCGTACCTTCGCACCGAAATAATCGCAACAATCGGCGGCGTAAGAAAAAGAAACCCCCAGCCACGTCCGTTTAAATTCAGATTCAATGAATTCAATAGTTCGGACAGTTCCAAAATTATATTTTAATATCAATCAGTTATCGAATGAGCAAAATAACTATAACTTATTGATTTTAATCAGTCATTATCGAAAACTGTCCGAAGTATTGTGGCTGGGGAACGATAAAAAGCTCATCTAAACCTAACAGGTTTTGAATATTCTTTCTTTGCGTTGCCTTAGATGAGCTGAGAGTTTTAAGTTTTTAGAACGAGCAACTCCAAACGATGAACTGAAAACTACCTTATAGTTCAAACAATGGCACAAATTACAACTCTACATTCATCCTCTTGATTTTTAGAAAGATTGCGTCATGCACGATACCCCGACACCCGCATCGAAGGGCAACATTTTGGTGGTCGATGATACCCCACTCAATCTACGACTGCTCACGATTATTCTTGATAAACAAGGATATTCGACCCATTCTGTGTCCAGTGGTGAAGCAGCGATTACCTTTGTCACAACGCATCTACCAGAATTAATCTTACTTGACATCATGATGCCGGGCATGGACGGTTACACGGTGTGCGAAAAACTCAAGCAAAATGAACGAACTCGCGACATTCCCATCATTTTCATTAGCGCGCTCAGTGATGTGGTTGACAAAATCAAAGCCTTTTCAGTCGGTGGAGTCGATTTCATCACCAAACCTTTTCAATTGGAAGAAGTGTTAGCGCGGGTCGAAACCCATTTAACTTTGCGTCGTTTACAACAAAGTTTGCAGGAAAAAAATCAACAATTACAACAAGAAATCGCAGAACGCAAATTGGTTGAACAAGCCCTGCGGGAAAGTGAAGAAACCTTTCGACTACTGTTTAAAAATTCGCCACTCGGTTATTTATTGTATGAATTACATCATCTGATTGACTGTAACGATGTGGTATTAAATTTGTTTGCCTGCCCGGACAAACAGTTAATGCTGAAACAACGCCCCGCGGAATTATCTCCAGAATATCAACCTGATGGACAACTTTCCAGAGCCAAAGCTGAAAAAGTGAATGAAATCGTTTGGACGACTGGTTTTTGTCGCTTCGAGTGGTTACATCGCAAATTTAACGGAGAATTATTTTTAGCAGAAGTGACGTTGACCAAGGTGACTTTGCGCGGCACGCCAACGATTTTAGTCGTTTGGTACGATTTGACAGAACGCAAACAAGCCGAGGAAAAATTGAAAACTGCCAATGAGGAACTCTCTGAACAGAAAACCAAATTGCAAGCAACATTGGAACATTTGCAAGCAACCCAGCGCGAACTGATTCAAGCCGAGAAAATGGTCGCTTTAGGGCAATTGGTCGCAGGAGTGGCGCATGAAGTGAACACGCCGTTAGGGGCAATTCGTTCTTCTGTGGAAAATATTTCTGGTTTCTTGAAAGATAACCTAGAGCAACTTCCTCATTTCTTTAGAAATCTCTCTGATGATCAACAAGAAAGTTTCTTTTTACTCTTTCATCAGTCAATGAAACAACAACATATTTCACTGTCCTCCAAAGAGAAGCGGCAAAGACGACGTGCGGTTTCTCAAATTCTGCAAACTTATCCATTGGATAATATTGAGATTATTGCCGATAAATTGGTTGAAATTGGTTGTTATGACAATATCGAAAACTTGTTACCGTTTTTGCAACAACCGGGTAACACAGCGATTTTAGATATGGCTTATCAAATCATTAGCTTGCAACGCAGTACTCGAACCATTGCAACGGCAGCCGAACGCGCTGCTAAGGTCGTGTTTGCATTGAAGAATTTTGCTCGTTATGATCATCGTAGCGAAAAAGTGCTTGCTGACGTGGTGGAAGGAATTGAGACGGTATTGACGTTGTATCACAATCAACTCAAGCATGGGATTGAAGTCATTAAGAATTTTGTCGCCGCGCCTCCGATATTTTGTTTTCCTGATGAATTAAATCAAGTATGGACGAATTTAATCCATAATGCAATTCAGGCAATGAATAATAAAGGCGTATTACAAATTGAAGTCGTCCAGCAAGAAAAATATTTAGTCATCAGTATCATAGACAGCGGTGTTGGGATTCCTCAAGACATTATCGAACGCATTTTTGAACCGTTTTTCACGACGAAACCTGCGGGAGAGGGCAGCGGTTTGGGGCTGGATATTGTGCGTAAAATTATTGATAAACACGATGGTAGAATTGCGGTGGAAAGTCGTACAGGGCGAACCGCTTTTAATGTGCATTTACCGTTGATTACTTCGTTAAATTAATCAGTTAAGTTAGGCAGGGCTACTTCGTATAAAATGAGCACAACTATGAATCAATCGGTTACAAACGCTAAAATAATTTTCTGTACTGTAACCCATTGATTTAAAAGTTACACATTGACAAGAATAGTTATTGCTAAAACAACAAGTTACGGTTTTATTTATAACTCATCTAAACCTGTTAGGTTTCTGGAAACCTGACAGGTTTGAAATTTACATGCCAAGTAGGTAGTTCACTGTTAAATTAAATGGATATCTTCGGCTTCCAACATCTGTACCAAACGAATTAATGGTAAGCCAATCACTGAGTTAGGATCACTCCCCATCATTCTTTCGAGCAATACAATCCCCAAACTTTCCGATTTAAAACTGCCAGCGCAGTTATACGGTTTATCCAAATGCAAATAATTTTCAATCTGACGGATGCTCAAGTGTCTGAATAATACACTAAAATGCACGATATCCACTTGTGTTCGTCCAGTTTTGGTATTCAATAAACATAATCCAGTAAGGAAATCAACCTGTTTGCCACTGCACGCCTGCAATTGTTGCACGGCTTTTTCATGAGTCAACGGTTTATTCAAAATTTGTTCATCCAATACAGCAACTTGATCTGAACCAATGATGAGCGCGTGGGGATAAATGGATTGTGCAGCACGAGCTTTTGCTTCTGAAAGACGCTGCACCAATGTGGCAGGTAATTCGTTAGGAAACACAGTTTCATCAATATTTGGCGCGAACGTGTCAAAAGATAAATTGAAGCGGCTGAGCACCGTTTTACGATAAGGTGAAGTCGAGGCTAAAACTAACCTCTTTTGATGATTAAGCATGACGCAATTCCTCAACACGGTTCAATCGTTTTTTATGATAAATGACAAAGATCGCCCCATTGGGCTTGACAGATGGCTAAAATTGCAATTGCAGCGGTTTCAGTGCGTAAAACTCTTGAACCTAAACGAATTCTCATGTAACCCGCTTGACTTGCCTGTGTAATTTCATGTTCAGTGAGACCGCCCTCAGCACCGACTAATATAGTGAGTTGTTGTGGTTGAAGCACCATAGATAAGGTTTGCGATGCTGTCGGATCGAGCAAAATACTTAGTCCATTCAACGGATTATCTAACCATGTCGTCAACGATTGCACCGGATATAACATGGGTACTCGATTACGCCCACATTGTTCACAGGCACTGATGAGAATTTTTTGCCAATGTTGCTCACGTTTGGTCATTTTTTCTTTATCTAACGGGGGGCTACGTTCACTGATGACGGGAATAATGCGAGTTACGCCCAACTCGACCGCTTTTTGCATTGTATAGTCCATGTGCTCCGGACGCGACACCGCTTGCACTAAGGTGAGAAGCAGCGCAGATTCTCGTTCTACCGCGATATGTTCGCCAATCTTCAGAATCGCTTTTTTTTTCTGTACCTCAGTTAAAACTGCTTGATATTCACCCCCTTGCCCATTAAAAATGATCAATGGCGCACCCAAACGCAGCCGGAGAACATTAACGACATAATGTGCCGCTTCCGCCGGTAATATCAGTTGATCACCAGTTTGTAATGGCGAATCTACCCATAAACGTGTCAAACGCATATTACAGCCCACTTTTGAGACTGGCTTCGATAAAATCATCTAAATCGCCATCTAACACCGCTTGCGTATTACTATTTTCAACTCCAGTGCGTAAATCTTTGATGCGCGATTGATCCAACACGTAGGAACGAATTTGACTGCCCCAACCGATATCTGACTTGCTATCTTCAAGGGCTTGTTGCGTGGTATTGCGCTTGTGAATTTCACGTTCGTACAATTTCGATTTGAGTTGTTTCATCGCAGTTGCTTTATTTTTATGCTGAGACCGCTCATTTTGACATTGTACGACGATGCCAGAAGGCAAATGTGTAATGCGTACCGCCGATTCCGTCTTATTGACATGTTGTCCACCCGCACCACTGGCACGATAAACGTCAATTTGTAAGTCCGCGGGATTTATATCAATTTCAATTTCATCGTTGACTTCGGGCGCGACGAAAACTGCGGCAAAAGAGGTGTGGCGGCGATTTCCGGAGTCAAACGGCGATTTTCGCACCAAACGATGCACGCCGATCTCGGTACGCAACCAACCATAAGCATAGTCGCCTACCAGATGAATCGTCGCACCTTTAATTCCCGCGACCTCGCCCGGCGAAATGTCGATTAATTCGGTCTGAAAACCATGTTGCTCTGCCCAACGCAAATACATTCGTAACAGCATGTCTGCCCAATCTTGTGCTTCTGTGCCACCCGAACCCGATTGCACGTCCAAAAACGCGTTATTGGCATCCATTTCGCCCGCAAACATCCGATTAAATTCAATTTCTGCAATTTGTTTTGCCAACTTTTCCACCGCAGCTTGCACCATTTGCGCGGCAGTCACATCGTTTTCTGCTTCCACCAATTCGAGCAATTCCCGCTCTTCCGCGAGGGCGCGATCCAGCTGATCAAAATGACAAACAATTTTTTCTAAAGCCGTGCGTTCTTTATTGAGTTGTTGCGATTTTTCGGGATTATTCCATACTTCGGGCTGTTCTAATTCACGATTGACTTCGATAAGTCGTTCAGATTTATTGGGATAGTCAAAGATACCCCCGGAGGGCTTGCAGGCTTTGTTGTAACTCAGCAATTTTTTGATAGGTGGCGTTTAATTCCATCGTGTTCCTTTATAAATTTGAGAAAAATATCATGGTGAATGATGAGCAGACAACGACTTGATAAATTGACAATTATTTGATTTGATTGCAAAAAATCTGCTGGAGGAATCTTCAGAGTTCAACGAAAAATGATTGGGTATCTGATGTTGAAAATAATTTGGCTCACTAACTGATTGAAATTACGGTGAAATTTTAAAATTGTCCGAATGATTAAGGATTTGCAGCCTCTCACTGAATTAAACAAAAATCGCGCCCAATACTGTCGGATGACGCGCCCCAGTCACTTCCGGTAACTGATTGAATTGCAATGCTAAACGTTGCTTCGCCATCCATGCAAAACACATTGCCTCCATCCAATCCGGATCAATGCCGTGTTGTGCTGTCGATTCTACCACACAGGGCAGTTGTTGTTGTAACTGTTTCATCAAAAAGGAATTATGAACTCCACCGCCACAGACCAATACTCGCTGAGGGGAATAAGCTAAAATCGCCTGAGCAATGCTGGTCGCGGTCAATGCCGTTAAGGTAGCTTGAATATCAACAGGTAAATATTTATCAAGCGGGTTTTTTTCTAACCAATTGAGATTAAAGTAATCGCGTCCCGTTGTCTTTGGGGGAAGTTTGCGAAAATAGTCATCTTGTAGCCAGCTTTGCAATAATTGCGCTTGAATCTGTCCTGATGCTGCCCAACTTCCTGAATTATCGAAAGAATGACCCAGATGTAAATCACTCCAAACATCTAAGAGCGCGTTGCCCGGTCCGGTGTCAAATCCGAGCACTTTTTGTCGAGTATCCGCGGGAATCACGGTAATATTCGCAATGCCGCCGATATTGACGACAACTCGATTTTCTTTAAAATCATGAAGATAAGCATGATGGAATGCAGAAGCCAACGGTGCCCCCTGTCCTCCCGCTGCCATATCTCGCCGGCGAAACTCTGCAACCGTAGGAATTCCAGTGATTTCTGCAATAACGTTGGGATTGCCCAGTTGCCATGTATAAGGCGGAGAAAGCGTCGGTGCGTGAAAAATCGTCTGTCCGGGACTGCCAATTGCGTGAATTTGCTGGGGAGTCACCTGAGCTTGTCGCAGTAAATTTAAACAAGCATCGGCAAACATTTCTCCTGTTAAAACATCAAGTTGAGCGATTTCGTGTAACGTGCTATTTGCTTGTGTTTGTTGACCAAGACGCAGTAACGCTGCCCGCAATTCCGGTGTCCAAGGATGCGAATAAGTGGCTTTTAAATCAATCTGTTGTGAATTAAAATCAACTAAAACGGCATCAATTGCATCAACGCTGGTACCTGACATGAGTCCGATAAACATGATTTAATTCCGGGTTGCCAAATTCACCACTCCCGCGGCTTTTGCTAAGGAAGTCATTGTTTTTAATTGATTATTCGGCATAATTCCACGTCCTACATTATCCAATTGTGCCACGACGGCTTGAGTGTGTTGGAAAAAATGAGGCATATCCATTTGTGATGCTGTCTGAACCAATTGATTTGTCGGAGGAAACATTAATTTTTTAGGGTGCTGCGGTTCGCCATCGTAACGAAATTCGTAGTGTAAATGGGTACCGGTGGTCACGCCAGTTTTTCCCACGTAACCGATGACTTGTCCTTGCATAATTGATTGTTCTAATTTAATATTTGCAAATTTGGCAAGATGTGCATACACCGTGTCACGATGTTCATCATGCTGTAAAATCACTGTGTTACCGTAACCTTTTTGCCATCCCACATATTTTACTGTTGCATCTGCCACCGCCATCACCGGAGTGCCGTAGCGAGCGGCGTAATCTATCCCACTGTGAAAGCGTTTTTTGTGATACACCGGATGGGTACGCATTCCAAAAGAGGATGATAATTCTAGCTTTTTGAGCGGCGCAATCGGTAAACGACTTCCTTCTGTTGGTGCAATGACATTAAATAAAGGCTTGCCGTCAGGTTTATAATATTCCACATTGCCATGAGGATCAACATAACGCACCGCTCGATAAATTTTGTCTTGATTTACAATCTCCGCCGCAAGAATGTCCCCCGCCTGCGTCCGTCCCGCCCGATAATGACGTTGGTAAACGACGGTAAATGTGTCGCTTGATTCCAATGGATGAAAATCGGTATCCCAATGAAATATTTCGAGAAACTTTGAAGTTAATTGTTCGGAAAGTCCCATTGCATACGCGGAAGTGAACAAGGAATGACCCACCTTGCCATGCACGACCACGGTATCCGTCTGGGTATCGGAATAAAAAATTTTGCTGACAAACGTATTATTTTGCTTGGCAACATGTAATTCTTTAGTAAAATCAATTGTTAAATATAATTCTTGTACATTGCCATTTTCTTGTTTGATGCGTAAGGCTTGGGTAGGACGCAATTTATTCAATAACTTAATTTGTGATAGTTGTGACAGGGCATCTTTGTTCAGTTGATGACGTTCAAAAATACGTGGAAGATCATCGCCTTTCTGTATCGAATCTGTGAGCCACCGGACGGAATGAATTACCTTAGCGTGATCGGGTGCGGGCGTGTTGGAATTGACAGTCGTTTTTTCTATATTAATCAATGGGAAATCAGGTAACCACCAACTCAGAGGTATCGCAAGAGTCATACTAAACGCAATGAAAATAGCACGCATGGAGAAATACCGTCGTAGAGTACGAGAATTAATGTGAAATTTTTTCATCACTTGATGCAACGTCAAGGGCATCCACACTTGCAGGGAGCGATGCAATGAAAAGTGAGCATAATAACTGAAAATAGATTCGTTGGGGTGTTTGTGACGCATTACAGTTCCAAGAGAAAAATTGTTTATTATCGAATTTTTAACGATACGGATGTAAAAAAATCCCGTTGATCCGTAGAAGTGTGTCATTTAAAATGATGATTCTGGCAAACGAGATGATTTTTTTGGATAGATGCAATTGTCAATGCTAAGTTATTGGGTCAAACCAATTGATTATTTTAGAAAAATGGCAGCTTAATTGGTTACACTCTCGCCAATCTTGCCAATCAAAAAAGCTGGGCTTATTTTACAATATTTATTTCTCGCTGGCTAGAGGATTACGCAGTTCGCTGTAATTCTCAGTATGAAAACTAGAATTTTCTATAATTCAATAAGTTATCAATCATGTCCATAATTTCGCAAAAAATGTAACATGTTGAATATTTTAGAAATTATTTTCATACTGAGAATTGCTATAGTGTTCCTAAATCGTTTATAGATTTGTCGATTGATAACCACTATTGT